>CAJXNF010000019.1 GCA_913056375.1 uncultured Pseudomonadota bacterium
AGTTTATTGATTCCAGCTTCCAGCTTTTCTTGAGAATCTTCACCAAGAAAGAGCGTCTTGTAGTTAGCTTTTAGTTCTAAATTGATTGCATCCTTTAGGTATCCTTCACAGCCATTGTATCTAGCAATGATTTCCAGATTTACTCCCTCACCTTGCGCCACCTGTTCTTGAATTTCTTCATATTGATCCCAAAGAAAAGAAGAGTATCGGTCTCTTGAGGTAGTCGAAGAGGTGGATCCAGTACTTCCCTTGGTCATCTGCAATGGGCCTGAGCCACCACTACTTCTTGTAAATGTGGGTCGACTACTACGCATAGAATGTCCCCCATCATGTCCCGCATACGCTAAGGGAATTTCTGGTAGACAAAACGCCAAGAAGACCAGTCCTGATATCAGCAGATTTTTTACTGTTCTCATTCTAGACTCAATATCAGATTATATTTTTGGAGATTTCACAGTTGTTTCGCAATTTATCATTCTCTTGAATGACTTCCCTTATCGCTCTCTGTAGCGCATCAGGATTCGGTCTCGTTTCAAATAATTTTCTGTAATTTGTGCTTAGTGCCAAATTGGTTTCAGAACGCATTAAATCCGGACAGTTATTGAATTTTGCAATCACTTCAACATGAGGTCCCCCTCCTTGAGCCACTTGCTCTTGAATTTCTTCATAATGAAGCCTGAGGAAATTTGCGTAAGGGTCGTATCGGTCGTGCGTAGTACTAGAACTAGAAGATGAAGAATGCTCAGTTGATGAAAAAATGCTGGGACCTCTTGAATCACGAACATTCCCCTTATTGAAGGAAGGTGGTCCTCCGTAGTGTGTCGCACTTAGATGGGCACTTGAAATTAGGAATCCAGCAAAAGTTGAAAGTAATATTTTTGTGGGTTTTGATATGAGCATTTTTCCCCAGTAATCCAAATGATTTAGCGCAAATTCAAATTAAGATCATAGTCCTTGTAGAGAATTGGCAAAAACCGAATTTGCAATAACCCGTTCCCTCAATCAATGATGAAGCCTTTGATTTTCACGAATAACCAATTGTGTATATGCTAATTGTAAGCTTGGACAACTAAGATTGAGAGCTCTTCCGCGTCGAAGCATGGATCCAATGATATGCTCGTGCTCCGTTTTATAGCCAGATTCCAAGTCTCTCAACATCGAAGCTGTAAAATCGGAGTTGGGCTTTTGCAAAATGCCCAGGGACTGTGCCTGAGTTTTCTCTGAAATAGGATACTGAGAATTTTTGGCCACGAAGCAACATTCGTCAAACATCTGCTTTGTGACTTGTTCCCCAAATTCGGTTGCCACAATCTCTCCAATATTCGCTCTCATGAGAGTGTTGATTCCCGCCAAAGTCGCTAAAAAAGTCCATTTATCCCACAACGACTGTTCAACGTTGGGACTTCGAACACTTTCAAATGCAACCGATCCCATTAGTTCATCCAAGCTATTTGCGACTGGTTCCTGACAAGCATGTCTTGTTCCGTAAGTAAAGCGATGTAAATCGTTCAGTTGTTTGACCACTCCCTCTTCAGTCAACACGGCTGCGATGTGAGCTACACCTCCCATTACTCGATCTTTTCCAAATTGATCATCCATCAACTGAAGATGATCGAACCCATTCAACAAAGGTAAGAAAATCGGTTGACCTGGGACGTTACTAACGGTCTTTAAAGCATCTTCCAGATCATAAGCCTTTGGACTGAGCATCACTAAGTCGAAATCATCTTCTAGATTCTCTGCAACGACCAATTTGGGATCTAGTTGAATTCTTTCGTTGGGAGTTTCAACAATCAACCCTTGCTTCTTGATCAACTGGGCTCTTTTGGGGCGAACAAGAAATGTGACATCTGCACCAATTTGGAGGAGTCTTGCTCCAAAATAACCACCTACCCCACCGGCTCCAAGAATTAAAATTTTCATGGCCTGTTTCCTTTATTTTCTGTCATCCCAAACCTTCTTCCGATCCAACTTTTCAGCAAAGAACAATCCCTCCACTTTTGAACTAATGGTTAGCATTTCCTAACTCCTTACTCACCAAATTTTAATAGAATTTCAATAACATTGTTGTTTCTAAATTCAACCCGAAGTTAGTCAGAATCTCTAGGGAACTTGAAAAGCAACAATGAATATACTCTTTGTAAACTCAACGAACCATTGGGCTGGCATCAAAACATGGATGGCTCACCTCGGCTTTTTTTTGCATCAACGCAATCACCAGGTGTCTTTCATCTGTAGGAAGGGTGACGCATTGAAGGACTACTGCCAAAAGAATTCAATCCCCGTCAAATCCATGCACTTTGGGGCTGACTACAACCCCTTAGCAGTTCAGAGGTTTATCAAGTTGATGAAATCTGAAAAAATCGATTTGGTAATAACCAATATATCTAAGGATATTAGAACCGCTGGAATGGCAGCAAGAATTCTTGGAATTACCCATGTGAATCGTTTGGGTCTAGCAAGTGATCTCAAAAATTCTTTTCGTCAGCGGTGGGAATATCAATATTGGGTTGACCAAGTACTTGTGCCAAGTCTATCCCTCTCAACAACCTTTCAACGACGACCGGAATTGAAGGGGAAGGTTAGGAATTTCCAAAATGTGGTCAAGCAAGTTGCGGAGAAACCTTCAAACAATAAAATTCCCCAATTAGCGGTCGTGGCAAAACTGAGCAGGCGGAAGCAGGTACATCTTGTTTTGGAAGCGCTTAATTGGATGCAAGAATTGCCTTGGCATCTACACATCGGTGGAATAGGACCAGAAGAACATTCTTTGAGAGATTTGGCAGTCCATCTTGGGTTAGAGGAAAGGGTCACTTTTTGGGGATTCGTCGAACCCTACTCCTTTTTAGAAAATAAGGATATTGGAATTCTGTATTCAACTGATGAGGAGATGCCCAATGCAGTCCTAGAGTACATGGCAAGCGGCTGCGCAGTCGTCGCCTCGGACTTGCCGAGTATTCGTGAAGTTCTTAGACACAATCACAATGGCCTACTGGTTAATGACCGCGACATCAGCAATCTTGAGGCAAATTTGAGAAGGGTCATCACAGAACAAGATCTACGGCATCGATTAGGAACGGTCGCAATCCAGCATGTAAAGGAGAGCCACAATCTGGAAAACGTTTTTCAGAAAATTGAAGCGTACTTTAAGAGCTTAAGTATGGAGAATGCACCTCAGTATCAACTCAATCCAGCCTAAGACTAATCAAAAACTTCTTGTATTTTGTTGAATAGATCTGATTTTTCCTCGATGCCCAGTCCAGGTTGCTCTTGTGGTCGGATAAAGCCATCAACAATTTCATAATCATCGGCAAACCCTCCAAAAGGTTGGAATACTCCCGGATAGCTTTCGGATCCACCAGTTTGAAGACCCGCAGCAATGTTCAATGCCAGTTGGTGACCTCCATGCGGAATCAGCCGGCGCCGACTCCATCCAAAATTCTCAACAAGTTTAATGATCTCTAGATAGTGTGTTAACCCGTATGACAAAGCAGGGTCCAACTGAATCCAGTCCCGATCCGGTCTAAGTCCACCGTGTCGCAACAGGTTCTGGAGTCCATGTTTTGAAAACAGATTTTCACCAGTAGCGATCGAGGGGGCATACCTTTCGGCTAGAATCGCATGTGACAGAAAATCGTCTGGATCCAATGGTTCTTCATACCACATCAAGTTGTAGTGCTGAATTGCATCGGCAAATGCCAAAGCCTCATTTAAATCAAATCGTGCATTGGCATCAACACATAGATTTTCTCCCTTGCCTACTACTGAAAGTGCTGCCTCAATTCTCCTTAGATCTTCATCAATTGAATCTCCACCAACCTTCATTTTTAATACTTTATAACCCTGATCCTGATACTTTTTAAATTCATCTTTTAATCCATCATATCCCTTACCCGGATAATAATATCCACCGCCTGGGTACACAAAAATCTGTTCATCAAACTGGTTATCGTTGAACTGTTCGGAAAGAATCTTCCATAGTGGCTTTTGGTAAGCTTTTGCGTAAACATCCCAGAAAGCCATGTCCAAGGCTCCTGCTGCGACAGCGCGATCACCATGTCCACCAGGTTTTTCATTCTGCATAAAAGTTTGCCAAATTTTCCTCGGATCTAACACACCGTTTTCATCCAGAACTTTAGAAAGATCTGAATTAAAAATTCTTGGCAAAAACCTTTCTTTAATTATTTGACATTGGGCGTAACGTCCATTTGAACAAAAACCATAACCTCGTATTAATTTTCCACCGTATTCTGCATTAACAACAACCACTGAGATCGTCATCTCGCTGAAGTTAATATAGGCATTTCTGATATTGCTATCAATGCGTGCTTTCTGAGTCTGAATATTTCGTATTTTCATCGTAAAACTTAGTATCTCTTGATTTGAAAAAGAGAAAAACGCTAGGGGATCAGCGTTGAATTGACAAGAAAAATTAGGGACGAACTTCTCTTGCATTGAAGAAGAACTCGCAGCACTTATGCAGGGCTGCACCAATTTTTTCTGATCTGCAATTTAAACCAATTTACCCCCTCCAAGAAATCATCCTGATCGGAAAGAATTACGATTCAGCCCTGACTAAATTCTAAATAACTGATATTAATTTTAAAAAATTTAAATTTATTTATTCATGATCATATTCAGAAAAATTTTATTGGCACAATCTAAAATTCAAAGGCACTGTTGTGAACGAACAGATTGAAACAATCTTCCACCCACTCCTTAGTTGCCCCCATTCAAACAGGGAAGCTTAACATTGTCGGATAATTACAGACTTGATGGAATCCCTGAGGTTTCTGATTTTTTTCAATTAGATATTTTCCTGATCTTTGTATTTGCAGCGATAATAAAGGGCCTGATTGGTATGGGAGTACCGATGATTACTCTCTCATTGATGAGCGTCTTTCAACCAATCCCAAGTGCTGTCGTCGTCACCTTGCTTCCAAGCTTCTTGACCAACATCTGGCAGGCTGCGCGTGGAGGAAATTTTCGCATTCTCTGGAGCAAGTTGTGGGGAATGATGCTCATGGTGCCTGGTGGGATCTGGTTAGGATCAGAGATGTTACGCTTCTTCGATCCTAGTTGGTTTTCGGTCCTTCTGGGGGGATTACTCATTCTCTTTGCGATAGCTAGCCTTTCAGGTTTCATCATGCGGGTTCCTCAAGGTCGAGAAAATCGCTGGGGTGCTGTCGTTGGGCTCTTGAGCGGTTTGGTCACGGGGATGACTGGAATTTTTTCTGTTCCAACAGTCTTCTACCTTCATGGTCTAGAACTGACTCGAGATCAGCTCATTCAAGCGCTTGGGATCTTGTTTGTTCTTGCAACCATTTTCCTAGCAGCTGCGCTCCAACGCATCGGAGTCCTGCATGAAAAGCAACTGATGCTCTCGGTCGGAGCCCTCTTTGGGACAATATGTGGGATGCTGATTGGTCAACAAATTCGTCGCTATATCTCAGAGGGACTATTCCGCAAAATTTTCCTCAGTTTTCTGATGGTTTTAGG
Organism: uncultured Pseudomonadota bacterium; assembly: GCA_913056375.1. Taxonomy (GTDB): domain Bacteria; phylum SAR324; class SAR324; order SAR324; family NAC60-12; genus JCVI-SCAAA005. The sequence continues at coordinate 5,500 of CAJXNF010000019.1, forward strand.
CAGTTATATTGTCACCAATGCTCTGAATGATTTGGGTGTTCTTAGCTTCTCAATCAGTGAGTAATTTTTTCAACAGGTAAATAATGTCCGAATCCAGAGAATACCCCACTCGCCCATTTGTTGGCGTGGGAGTCGTTGTTTTAAAGGATGAAAATGTATTGCTAATCCGACGGGGTCGGCCACCGAGGATGGGAGAGTGGAGTCTGCCAGGGGGAGCCCAGTCCATTGGAGAAACCGTTGAGGAGACAGCCTGCCGGGAAGTCTTGGAAGAAACTGGTGTGCAAATTCAGCAGCCCCAGTTTCTTGAAGTTGTGGACTCCATCATTCGAGATGATCATCAACAAGTACGCTTCCACTATACCCTGATTGATTACTGGGCCAATTGGGAATCAGGAACTCCAGTAGGTTCAGATGACGCACAACACGCGGAGTGGATTTCTTTCGATAAACTGGAAGATCTGGGGTTATGGTCAAAAACGGTCGAAGTCATCCAGAAAGCAAGAAAACTCAGAGAAAGCGGTACTATTAGCTAAGAACTCTCTGCAGAATTCACTGAAGAACATTCTTCTGAGGGAATCACATCCACCGCTTGAGAACAGGACTGGCTTCCACTTAAGCGCATCACCCCCCTGATCGGGGCGACATCAGCATAATCCCGCCCCCTCGCAATCAGAATGTACTCATCTCCGACAAACTGGTTGTTTGTCGGGTCATATTCTACCCAACCGACCTCGGGACCACACCATACCATTACCCAAGCATGCATTGCATCTGCTCCCTCTAGCCTTGGCTTTCCAACTGGTGGAGTAGTACGAAGTAAACCACTGACATATCCAGCAGGAATCCCGATTGATCGCAGACAGGCAATCATGATTTGACTGTAGTCCTGACAGACGCCTTTTCTTAGGGCAAAGGCAGCTTCAGGGGCTGTTTCAGCGGAAGTAACCGAGTCATCAAATTGCATTTCCTTATGAAGACGAGTACCAATTTCCTGAATCGACTCGAAAACATCATTTTCCTTGCCCAAAAATTTTAAGGAAAACTCTTTAAAAATGGAAAGAAGGCTGATTCTCTCTGAATTCCCCAAAAAATGATGCGGAGACAAGGAAGACAAATTTGGGAAATTCGCTATTGCATTCTCCAATTCAACGAAATTAATTGAAATTTTGGGAAGTTTAGGGGCAACACGCTCCACACAGGCTACTAATTCAAAACTCAACTCCTTAAGCGCATCCTGAAAAAACATCTCCTGAATGCGGTTCCCAAAGAAGTCCAGATATTCGCTCTTTTCAAAGGCTTCAGGTTGGTTTTTGATACTGAAATATTGGATCTTTTGGACCTCTGGTAAATCTACAGGCTCGATACATAACCGATGACGTCCACCCGTCACGAACTCATCATATTTATGGCTTAATCTGAGGCGGATATTGTACAGCACTGTTCTCAGCTGAAATAGGCTGCAGAGAGTTGATCCGAGAAGCCACGGAGAGTTTCTGACAACTTTGGAAATGGAAAATCGTTGAAATCGTTACGTTGTCGAAAATTCATAAGAGAAAGGAAATGCTCCAGCGTTAGCTCCATTTCAACTTTACTATTTGAATTATGGACATCAGGAAGCTTTGCCAACAATTCCTGTATTTCCAAAAGATTGAATCGAATTGAGCGTGGATTCCGTGAATCCATTACTAATAAGTCAACAACATTCGAAAAATCCGCAATCCCCCAATAACGACGATGGAGTATCATTTGGCTATCGCCCAGTTCAATTGCTAACTCTGTTGCTCCTGTAGGTGAATTTTCAGTGAGTAAAACCTCCAGATTCTGAAGGTCCAAGAGGATTCTTTCTATGGAGCGGCCAAGGCAGAGGAAACGCCAACCTTTGAATCGATACATGTTTTCATGGACCAATCCGGAAAAAGCGGAGCACTGTCGCAAGAGTGAACCCAACAGACTAGCCGCTACATCACCGGTCGGATTCTGTGGAATTGCACTTTGGATTTTTTCTTCCAAATCTCGCAATGCCATCCAGCCATCATAGGAGAATCGGTCCTTCACTTTACTTGCACTCTGAATTGCTTGTGCTACGGCTAAATTGAGATGGGGCTGAAAAAACTCCGGTTGCCAAATTCCAAATTTGTGTAGTAACGATTCAGAGAGATCCAATAATGGATTCTGAGCAGTACCCAACTCGGCACATCGTGTGTGGTGTGCTCTCAACAACCTCAGCAATCCCTCCATTCTTTCAACGTATCTTCCTAACCAGTAAAGATTATCTGCAGCCCTTGATGGCAAATATTCAGAGTGCCTCAGTTGATCTGCAACTGCACCAGATGGTGGATTCAGAATATAGTTTTCCGTGGGCTTTTTGCTCTTCACCCATACATCGGCAACGGTTCCTCCTTTTTGCAAAGAAATGGAATCTTCCTGATCAATAGCTCCGATACGAGCAAGCCCACCCGGCATCACCTCCCAACCGTCCGTTGTCCGCACTAAAAACATACGCAAAGTCATTGGTGCTGCTGCTAATTTACCGTCACGATAAACCGGTGTTGTCGAAAGAGAAGCTCGTTCTTGTGCCACAAACAAGTTGCCATAAGTACCAGAAAATAATGAGCAATCTTCTGTAAACAATTGTTCCGCAGGTCCACTCATTTCAAAAGGAAAGCTGGAAGAGAAAGCTGGAGCAAAATTCCAAAGGTCTCTTTCTTCTCTAAATCTTAATTTGAACTCTGGATCCCCACTCCAGAAACTTTTGAGATTCGGCAGCTTCAATTCTTCTTCTAGCAAAAGTTCACAGAGCTCTGGTAAGAAAGCTGACCAAACACGATTTTCCAAAACCCCACTGCCTAACCCATTCACGAGAGTCACTTCTTGTTTGCGAATTGCCCCTAATAATCCCGGAGTTCCCAATTTTGAATTTTCCTTCAATTCCAAGGGATCGGCATAAGCACCATCGATACGGCGCCAAACCACTCTCAAGGGCAGCAATCCATCCACGGTTTTTACAAGTAGCTGACCATCTTTTACGGTGAGGTCTTCGCCTTCCAACAACATCAGCCCCAAAAATCGGGCGATGTAGGTGTGTTCAAAGTAACCCTCATTCATGGGTCCTGGGGAAAGTATGGCGACTAAACCATCAGCAACTGGATTGAGCCCTTGCAACATCTTTCTGAATTTTCCAAAAAAAGGCGCTAACCGATAGATGGGCATCTTCTGGAAGATTTCTGTGAAAACTCGAGTTGTCGCCACCCTGTTTTCAAGAGCAAAGGCAATCCCAGAAGGAGCTTGAACGCGATCAGAGAGCACAAGCCATCTTCCAGAACGATCCCGCCCAAGATCGAAAGCCAAGTAATAGAGAAACTCCTCTCCTCTGGGATTCAAACCAACCAAAGGTCGTAACCACTCAGGGTTCTGTGCTAGGCAAGCTGCAGGGACTTTCCCTTCCCGTACAAGTCGATTTGGTCCATAGAAATCCTTTAGCAATGATTCGAGAAGATTGGCACGCTGAACTAACCCTTCCCCTAGTGCAACCCATTCATTTTCCTCCAACATCACCGGAAGGTGATTGAGTGGCCAATCTCTTTGAGTTGAAATTCCCTCACTGTACTGACGATAAAACACCCCCGCATCGCGCAAATATTGGTTTCCTCTCGCAAATTGTGCTGCAACATTCTCTGTTCCCAACAAATTCCAATGTTCCATGAATTCTGCCCAAGCAGGTCGTAAGCTACCATCCGGCTGGACCATTTCATCCAGTTTCTGTTCTTGGACAAAGTAACTTTCTGGGACTGTCAACATATTATGTATCAACACTGTAGGGAGGGTACGCGTTCAGAACTGAGGGGCTCTTCGCAAATCAAGTGTCAAGGGGAACTCTGGATGGGGAATTTCATTCTGGATTTGATACCCAGCGGCAGTATGACCGAAGGCTTCAAAGCGAGCGAGTCTGCGAGCTTGCGCTTCGTATTCATTGACAGGGAAACTTTGATAATTTCGCCCCCCTGGATGTGCGACATGATATCGACAGCCGCCAATTATACTGCCTAAATATCGGTCAAACAGATCAAACACCAAGGGAGATTGGATTGGTAAAGTTGGATGTAGTGCCTCCGGAGGCTGCCAAGCTTTGAAGCGGACCCCAGCAACAGCAGCATCTTTTTGTTCAGTCAATCGCAGGGGAACCTTTCTATGATTACAGGCGAGGAGATACCTCTCAGGGTCTGCTGCTGCGAGCTTGACCTGTAACCGTTCCACAGAACTGTCTGTGTAGCGAACTGTTCCCCCGATCGCTCCCATTTCTCCGAGAACAGGCCAGGGCTCCAGAGCTTGACGTAATTCAAGGTAAACCCCTTCATAATTAACCTCTCCATAGAATGGGAAGCGAAACTCAACTTGAGCTTCATACCACTCCGGTTGGAATAGGAAGCCGCTTTCTCGCAAATCTTTCAGCACCTCAAGAAAATCCTGCCAGACGTAGTGAGGTAACATGAACCGATCCTGCAAACTTGTTCCCCATCTCGCAAAGGATCCCTTGATTGGGTTGTCCCAAAATTTTGCCAAAAGTCCCCGGATTAGGAGTTGTTGTGCCAAACTCATTCGGGCATCAGGGGGCATTTCAAAACCACGAAATTCTACCAAACCAAGACGTCCCGTCGTGGTATCCGGTGAATAGAGTTTATCGATGCAGATCTCAGAACGATGTGTGTTTCCGCTCACATCTGTTAACAAATTTCGAAGGAGCCGATCCAACAACCATGGTCGCGGAATTTCACCTTCCGTGGGGTCAGGAATCTGCGCTAAAGCTGTCTCCAACTCATAAAGACTTTCATGTCTAGCTTCATCTGGCCTGGGAGCCTGAGATGTTGGCCCAATAAACAACCCGGAAAAGAGATAGGAAAGGCTGGGATGGCGCTGCCAATAAAGGAGTAAGCTCCTTAGCAAATCAGGGCGCCGTAAAAAAGGGCTATCCTCTGGGGTACTTCCTCCAACAACAATGTGATTCCCACCTCCGGTACCAGTATGTCTTCCATCCAACATGAACTTCTCTGCTCCAAGCCGAACCTGGCGAGCCTCTTCGTAAACAGTCTGTGTGATACTCAGGCAATCTGACCAAGTTGATGCAGGGTGAATGTTGACTTCCAGAACCCCAGGGTCAGGGGCAACACGAATGACGTTCAGGCGAGAATCGACAGGTGGAGAATATCCTTCCAATTGGATTGGGAGATTTGTCTCTTCAGCTGACAGTTCAATTGCCTGAACCAATTCCAGGTAATCTTCCAGAGATGAAGTTGGGGGGAGAAAGACACATAGTTTCCCTTCACGCGCTTCGACAGTCAAAGCTGTCCGAACAGATTCCTGAGAAAGTTCAGACGTTTCATCATTTGCCAAACTCAACTTCTCAGGGAAACTCATCGAGTTCAGGTGGCTTTTCTCTAAAGTCCTTGAAAAAATAGGCAATGGCTGTCTAGCAGCAAAGGGATCTGGCGAAACGATGTAGGGAAATTGTTCTGGTGGTAAATAAGGGAGCGCCGCCAGCGGCAGGCGGTAGCCGATGGAGCTGTCACCTGGAGCGACAAACAAATTGCCTCGACGGGTCTTCCATTTTTCTGAGATCCAGCGGTTTGGACTTCTGTCATTGGATTGCCAGCGCTGAATTGGCAGCACATAGCCCACTGGATTTCTGAGACCTTCTGAAAAGACTTTGGCGAGTCTTCTTCGGGAATCCTCGTCGTCCAATTCTGCATTTTGTGGGTTCAAGTTTTCTGGCAGGTTTGCTTCTTTGAATAACCACTCTGCAGGATCCTCATAAGCCGGTTGAACAAAGTCAGGATCAACAGCTAATTGGATCGCAATTTGTCTGAGCAACAACTCTGCATCATTTAAATTTAATTCTGTTGGGCTTGCCTTGCCAGCAATCAAGGCTTCATTCTCCCAAAGTGAATGTCCATCGACCCTCCAGTACAGAGAAAATGTCCACCTTGGGAGCGTCTCACCGGGATACCATTTCCCTTGACCATAATGAAGCAAACCATTGGGAGCAAAGCGATCCCTTAATCTTCTAATAAGCTGATCTGCTAATTTTTTTTTCTGTTCTCCGTTAGCTGCTGTGCTCCACTCTTCAGATTCAAAGTCATCAATTGAAACAAAGGTGGGCTCACCACCCATTGTTAAACGAACATCATTCTTTCGAAGATCTTCATCAATTTGATATCCGAGACGGTTGAGCGCTTGCCATGAACTTTCACTGAAGGGCTTGGTAATTCTGGGGGGCTCTTCAATCCTGTTCACCTGCATGTCATAGCGGAAGTCTACTTTTGTCGGACCAGTAGCTCCACTCAAGGGGGCTGCGTTTCGGTAATGTGGAGTAGCTGCCAGAGGAATGTGACTCTCTCCGGCTAATAGTCCAGATGTTGGATCTAGCCCTACCCAACCGGCACCGGGAAGATAGACCTCACACCATGCATGTAGATCGGTAAAGTCATGATCGGTACCAGACGGACCGTCTATCGCCTCCAAATCTGGTTTGAGCTGGATCAGATAACCGGAAACAAAACGGGCAGCCAAGCCGAGTTCTCGAAAAATCTGAACCAGTAACCAGCTGCTGTCACGACAAGACCCCTGTCCCAAGGAAAGAGTCTCTTCAGAAGACTGCACTCCCGGCTCCATTCGAATGACATAGGTCACTTCGTTAGCGATGCGCCGGTTGATTTCTACTAGAAAATCAACAGTAGGCTTTGGCTTTCGATCAATAGAATTCACCCATTCTTTTAAAAGAGGACCGGACTCTTCTTTGTGCAAGTAAATCTGTAAGTCATCCTTGAATTCCTCTTGGTAGCAGAAAGGCCACTCCACGGCAGCTTCTTCGATGAAAAAGTCGAAGGGATTGTATACGGTCAAATCTGCGGTCAGGTTAACCTCAATCTTCAGTTCCCGAACTGGATCCGGAAAAACATAGCGAGCGAGCCAGTTCCCGTATGGATCCTGCTGATGATTTAGGAAATGTGGCTGAGGATTGACCTCCAGCGAGTAAGAGAGAATTTTGGTGCGAGAATGGGGCGCTGGCCTCAGTCGAATCAGCTGTGGGCCGATGGAGATCGCCCGATCATAAAGGTAATGGGTTAAGTGGTAGATGCTGGCTTTGATTGACATGACAGATCATCAAGAACAAGGAAATCTCATCATTCTTGCCAGTCAGGATCAGGTGCTTGCTGGTAAGCGTGCTGGAGCGCAGAAGACCAATATCCTCTCAGATTTTGAAAATATGGGTCGGTTTCATCAATTCTTCTCCGCATCGAAGACTGAAAGGAATCTCGTTCGTAGATTAGCAGATCCACAGGCATTCCTACGGAGAGATTACTGCGTAAGGTTGAATCCATTGAGATCAACGACAGCTTGATCCCATCTTGGATAGATGTTTGGTATTTAACCACTCGATCCAAGATTGGCTTCCCATACTTGTGCTCCCCAATTTGCAGGAAAGGCGTATCAATTGTTGCTTCTATGAAGTTACCAGCAGAATAGATCTGAAATAGGCGCATTGGCTCACCTCGAATTTGACCACCCAAGAGAAAAGACACCTGAAAGCCCGCTCCTTGAGCTTCCAATGCTTTCCCATCATGCTGATAGACCTCGCGCACCGCGTCACCAACTAACTCAGCTGCTTGGTACAAGTCAGCTACCTCTCTAAGATTCTTTGGTGATTTTTCCACCTCTTCATTCAACCTAAGATTCGAGCTTGTTACACGATGAAGAACGGCTTGCGTCACCGCCAGATTCCCAGAAGAGAGCAAGACAATCAGACGTTCCTGATCCTCATGAAAATGGTGCATTTTGCAATAGGTGGAGACGTTATCAACACCTGCGTTAGTCCGAGTATCTGAGAGAAAGACAAGCCCTTCCTCAAGATAAAGTCCAAGACAATAGGTCATATATTCCTGCTAATGCTCCAAAGTTGATTCACATTAAAAAATCTTTATGAATTTGGTCATTCAATTCGTAATTCCGATCAATAAAGCGGGTCAAAAACTCATGTAAACCTTGCTGAAAAATATCCTGAATGCGTCCAAATGCTAGTTCCGCATGCATCTGTCCTGAAAGTCGATGACATTCCTGCTGTTGTCCATAAATTTCAGAAAGATCCATCAAGTGTTTTCTCAATTCTCCGAGGCAGGCAACGAGTGATCGAGGCATTTCTACACGAAGGGTCAAGAGCTCGGCAATTAACCAGGGGCGGTAGCTTTCCCTGTAGAGATGACGATAACTGCGGTGTGCAGCGACTGCCCTTAGAATGGAAGCCCATTGATAATAATCCAAAGTGCCTCCAACAGGCGCATGTTCTGGCAGCAGGATATGGTACTTTACATCAAGAATTCTTGCTGTATTGTCAGCTCTCTCTAGGTAAGTCCCCATCCTGATGAAAGCAAACGCATCATCGCGCAACATGGTTCCGATCACGGCACCATGAAATTGAAGAGAACGCTCACGCACCCAATCCAACAGTACTCTAAGGTTGTTTCCCTCCAACGGAGTTTCAGACCTCTTAGAGAATTCTAGCCAAGTGTCATTGATGCTTTCCCAGACCTCAGTAGTCAGGTTTGAGCGAACCATCCTGGCATTTCGCCGGGCTGTTTCAAAACAGGACCACACACTTGATGGATTGTTCTGATCAAAAATCAAATACGATTGAATCTGCTGACCACGAATCTGCTCAAATTTTTGAAGATATCCTTCTTCATTACCAGAAGTAATCAATGCTGAATGCCACTCACTGCCTGGCCCTGGACCATCTGGATTCGCAGAGGGCATCAAAGACATTCTATCGGCCACCTCCATCACTCGTGCAAGGTTTCCAGCCCTCTCCACGTAGCGAGCCATCCAGTAAAGATTTGAAGCCGTTCGACTGAGCATCTGTGTCTCCGTTTAGTCTTGAAGTACCCAGGTGTCCTTGGTTCCACCACCCTGACTACTGTTCACAACCAGGGATCCCTTTCGCAGTGCAACTCGAGTCAATCCTCCTGGAACTACCTTAGTGCTCGCTCCACTTAAGACGAAAGGCCGCAAATCAACGTGGCGCGGGGCGATTCCCGCCTCAACAAGTGTGGGGCAAGCGCTCAATGCCAAAGTTGGTTGAGCAACAAACACTTCCGGTTGTTCTTTCAGTTTTTTCCGAAACACCTCGCATTCCTCTCTGGTGGCAGACGGCCCAACAAGCATTCCGAAAACACCAGAACCATGAACTTCCTTGACGACCAACTCTTCAAGATGCTCCAACACGTATTGCAATTCATCACTTCTACTGCATTGCCATGTTGGCACATTACGCAGCAACGGCGTTTCACCAAGATAAAATTGAATCATCGTTGGAACATGAGTGTAGATTGCCTTGTCGTCAGCGATACCCGTCCCCACGGCATTGGCAAGGTTGACGTTCCCATTGCGATAACACTCCATCAAACCGGGTACACCCAACATGGACTCTGGACGAAACACTTGGGGATCCAGATAAGCATCATCAATCCTGCGATAGATGACATCTACTCTTTTTGGACCAAGAGTGGTCCGCATATAAACCACATCATTCTTTACGAACAGATCCGCACCTTCCACCAACTCAACACCCATCTGATCCGCAAGAAAGCTGTGTTCATAGTAAGCACTGTTGTAAATTCCTGGAGAAAGTACAACGACCGTGGGTTCTTGTTGGCAATGAACTGGTGGTACTGACTGTAAAGTTGCCAGCAGATCCTCTGCGTAATGCTCCACAGGTGCAATGCGGTAGCGCCCCATCAACTCTGGAATCAAGCGCATTGACGCCTCTCGATTCTCTAGCATGTATGAGACTCCCGAAGGAGTTCGTACGTTGTCTTCTAAAACATAAAATTCCTCAGGACCCACTCTGACCATGTCAATTCCGGCAATATGAGTGTACACCTGATTTGGAACAGAAACTTGCTGCATCTTGGAAATGTAGGCCGGATTTTGTAGAATCAACTGCCTAGGAACCTTTTCAGCATTAAGGATTTCCTGTTCATGATACACATCCGCAAGAAAGGCGTTTAGGGCTCGGACTCTTTGCTCTAATCCTCTCTCTAAAAATCGCCATTCCTCAGCAGCAACCAATCTTGGTAGTACATCAAATGGGATGAGGCGCTCCGGATCTCCTCCCTCCCCATAGACAGCAAAAGTGATCCCCAGTCGCCGAAAAATGGCCTCGGCTTCCTCAGAACGTAATCGAAGTAGTTCCATTGGTGTGGCCTTCAACCAAGCTGCTAACTCCCCATACAGCGGTCGGACCTCTCCTACTTCATCAAACATTTCGTTGAAGAACTTCTGATCCATCCATTACTCCTGAAAATCATTCTTTGCTGGTGAGTTGATGATTCTTCAAATCTGCTGATTCCAGAACAACACCATAATTTTATTATCTATTTTCAGTAACTTATGCAAATTCAGCTGAAAGTTTCTGCTAAAATAATGTGCACTTTGATAAAGAGATGAGCAATGTCAACCAGAAGCTGATCAGGCGAGAAAAGGGCCTCATCAATTGATGATCCACACAAACGATCAGTCACGCACCCAGAGTTGGAAGTTCCTCAGGGTTGAGAAATGTCTTTAAAGGGCAGGAATAGCTGACCCAGGTAGGGTGAGGGCCAGCCTTTTAAGGCTCAGTGCTTGATCATCACATGACGAGGGATTGTGTAATCCTCCAGTGAATACATCGACATATCCTTGCCGTATCCGGAATGTTTCAGGCCACCATGAGGCATCTCATTGACCAACATGAAATGTGTGTTGATCCAAGTACAGCCATAGCGTAACCGAGCTGCAGTTTTCATTGCCTTGCCGATGTCACTCGTCCAGATCGAGGAAGCAAGGCCGTAGTCGCTGTCGTTGGCCCATTGAACTGCATCGTCCACTTCCTTAAACGGCGTTACGGAAACAACTGGACCAAAGACCTCTCGCTTGACAATCTCGTCTTCCTGCCGTGCATTTGCAATGATCGTTGGACTATAATAATAGCCCTTGGAACCATGCTTGGAACCTCCTGTGGTGATCTTGATATGGCCAAGCTCCTTTGCCCTGTCGACGTATCCCACCACACGGTCTTGCTGGGATGCTGAAATCAATGGACCGATTTCATTTTGAGTATCATCATCTTGCGCATAGACAATAGAGGAAACCGCTGCAGTGAGATCTGCAACTAGATTGTCATATTTTGATGCAGCAGCATAAATTCGACAAGCCGCAGTACAGTCTTGGCCAGCATTGTAGAAGCCAAAGAGCTTGATCCCCTCTACGACCTCAGCAATGTCGGCATCATCAAAGACCACAACCGGAGCCTTTCCCCCTAATTCAAGATGAGTTCGCTTGAGGCTCTTGGAAGCTGCCTCCAGCATCTTCTTTCCTGTTGCCACATCTCCAGTCAGGGAGATCATGTCAACATCTGGATGATTGACCATCGAATTACCAACAGTTTCTCCACGGCCTGTGATCACATTGACCACTCCCTTTGGCAGCACTTCATTTAGAATTTTGCCCAGTTTCAAAGATGTCAGGGGAGTTTGTTCAGAAGGCTTGAAGACAATCGTATTTCCTCCAGCAAGTGCCGGGGCCAATTTCCAAGCTGCCATCATCAAGGGGTAATTCCACGGTGCGACCTGGGCAACCACCCCAACTGGATCTCGACGAATCATCGAAGTAAAGCCCTCCATGTACTCCCCAGCCAATGGGCCAGACATGGTTCGAACAGCACCCGCAAAAAACCGGAACACATCCACAATCGCTGGAATTTCATCCTCAATGGCAGCATTGATCGGCTTGCCACAGTTAAGCGCCTCCAGCTTTCCAAAAGCCTCTCCCTCGCTTTCTATTCGACTGGCTATCTCCAACAAGGCCGCAGAGCGATCACCGGGGGTTGTTTGTGACCAATGACCGAAGGCCTCGCTAGCTCCGGCGACCGCTGCTTCAACTTGTTCAAGTGAAGCCTCAGGCAGGTCCAGAATCAACTCTTCGTTGCGTGGATTGATAATCTTTTCCGCAGACCCAGTGCCTTCTGTTAGTTCACCGTTGATCAAAAGATTCTTGTTCATGTTTGTCTCCAAGTTTTAGTGAATTTATTCATTTTCCCGATCCTGAAATATCGGTACCACCCCTTGTCAGGTAGTAAGCTCCCAATATCGGAAAAAAGGTGACGATCACAACAACCATCGCTACCACGTTGGTCACTGGACGCTGTCTCGGACGGACCAACTCTTCAAGCATCCAAATG
>CAJXNF010000020.1 GCA_913056375.1 uncultured Pseudomonadota bacterium
ACAGATTATGGTGAAAAACGGGATTTCCCTGCAATAGCGCAGGGTACAACTCGACTTTCTGCGCATCACAAGTTCGGCACGGTTTCGGTGCGCGAAGTCTTTCATCACCTACTGCCCACACTGGGGAGTTCAGATCATCCTCTGTTGCGGCAACTCTACTGGCGGGACTTCTTCACTCAGATTGCTTTTCATTTTCCAAAAGTATTCGGAAACGCTTTTCAATCCAACTATGACGATCTGCCTTGGTCTACTAACGAGCAACGTTTTGCAGCTTGGTGTGAGGGTCAGACGGGTTTCCCCATTGTCGATGCCGGTATGCGTGAACTGAACAACACGGGCTACATGCACAATCGGGCTCGAATGATCGTAGCGTCTTTTCTGACCAAGGATCTGCACATCGATTGGCGTTGGGGGGAACGTTATTTTGCTCAGCGTCTGGTAGATTACGACCCATGTGTCAACAACGGTAGCTGGCAGTGGGCTGCCTCTACGGGATGTGATGCTCAACCCTACTTCCGGATCTTCAATCCCTGGCTGCAGCAGAAGAGATTTGATGTCCAGTGTGAATACATTCATCGCTGGATCCCTGAGCTGCGAGGCATTTCTCCAACCCGACTCCATCGTTGGGATAAAGAAGCTGATACCTTGGGAATCCAAGATTATCCTGCTCCGATGGTGGAACATAGCCAGGTCAGCCAGCAGGCCAAGGAACTTTTCGCGCAACATGCCCGGAGATAGTGTTGCCCACAGCAACCATTCCAACTGCTACTCGAATCGGCTATTCCGTTGCAGAGACAGGCATCAATGCCGTTGAGACACTACTACGCCTCTACCTGCTGATCTTCTATACAGATGCGGTTGGGCTAGCGCCGGGTTGGGCTGGATTGGCGGTTGCGCTGGGCCTTTGTTGGGATGCGGTGACCGATCCTCTGATGGGCTACCTCTCTGACCGTTGGTATAGTCGTTTGGGAGGCAGACGTCCTTTTCTACTGCTGGGAGGCTTGCTTCTCGCCATCAGTGTCTATTTTCTCTTTTCCCCACCATTTCTGGAAACTACGGTCGCAAAGTTCGCTTATCTGCTGGCGGGATTTCTCTTTCTCAACACGGCGATGACGATTCTGTCGGTGCCTCACATGGCAATGGCGGCAGAGATGACTGTGGAACCGGATGAACGTTCCGCCCTGTTTGCAATTCGTTTTGCTTGTGGAAACATTGGGGCAATCCTTGGCGCTGGATTACCAGGATTTTTTGCAAGTGGTGAGAGTTTACAGCCGATTGATCAACAGCTTGCCATGAATGAAATGAGCCTTTGGCTTGCTGTGATTGTGTGTGGTACTGCAGGTTGTGCCTGGGTAGCTACAGCCAAGCAGTCGATGCATCGTGTAGCCACTCACGTTGAATTGAAGCAGAGTCTGATTCAGGTATGGCGCAACCCGACTTTCCGACCGTTATTGTTGGCCTATATCGTGGCTACCTTTGGGGTGGCCATCAATGGAGCTCTGGCACTTTACTACTACCGCTATCGGTTGTTGTTGGAAGAGCAGGAAGTTCAGCTCATTCTAGTAGTCTTCATGTTGGTACTAACCCTCTCTTTGGTAGGTTGGGTACTACTTTCCAGAAAGCTGGGAAAGCTCCGACCCCTCCTGCTGGGAGTCTCACTGCTAGGCTTTTTCAGCTGTGTGACCTATCCTTTCTTTCCACCGGGTAACCTCTGGGTGCCATTGTTCGTGGGAGGTGTGCTGTTGGGTAGCTGTGTGGGATCGGTGGTATTGCTGGATTCCTTGCTGACAGATGTGATTGACTATGACCAAGTCCGTACCGGTGTACAACGATCAGGAGTCTACTTTGGAGTGTGGCGACTAGGCGCCAAAACCGCACGTGCCCTCGCTGTTGCAGGCGCTGGTTTGTTGCTGGAAGTCATTGGGTTTGTGCCCAACACCGTACAATCGGCAGAAGTGTCAGAAGCACTGGCTTGGCTATTTGGCCCAGGAGTTGGGGTGTTTCTCGTACTAGCAGCCTTGCTGTTGTGGCCATACCGTTTTGATGATGACAAACAACGTCAGGTTCGGCGGATTTTGCAACGCAAAGAGCTACTTGCGGCACAAGCGCCGTAGGTGTAGATTGTTCCAAATTGATCAAGTTCTACTGACTCACCACCATCTCTGGTTGCAAAAAATCAGTTCCTTTCTCAACGCATTGAGCAAACTCACATGTCTTGGAAACGTTGGTTTCTAACTGGATGTCTTGGACTTCTTGCAGGGTTTACAAACGCACAGACGGATCGCCCCAGCGCCCTGTTGACCCTGCACAGCAATCACTCTGTTCCTAGTTTGCAGGAACAGACTTGGCTGTTAGAACTACAGCGCCTGCTGCAGAGCCGCTACTACCTCTGGATCGCGGCAGAGACTCCTGTTTTGACAAGCGCTTCGATGAAGACAGAAGCTAGCTTTGGTTTCCGCATGCAGCCACAGGCTGGGGAGATGCGGTTAGAAATATCCCGTAATCTTGCTGATGCGTTGGTCCAGCATGTAGTGTTTTGTCCAGAACCCTGTGCTGGTGTTGGTCGAACAGAAGCTCTGAGGACTCTACTCGCCTTTGTAGAACCGAATGCGAGTGAGCTTTGGGCTGCGTCACTACCACCTATCCCCGAATGGAAAGGAATTGCTCCACAGCGAAACAATGTAATTTCTTCAGTTGCTCGTTCCAATCCTGAGAGAAAGCCAGCGGTCCAACGCCAGAAGACTTCCACACAAAAGCAATCCATTGAGGTAGCACGTCCAGCAGATCAATCAGTAACTTTGGAGGAGAAACTAGTAGCTCGTGCGGATAACCTTCCGCCTGCCAACTCAACAAAAACAAAGGCGACAACTCCACCTGCCAAAGCCAAGCCACCTACTAAGAAAAAGACTCCCCGTAAGGCTGCTAAACAGGAGGAGCAACTCCCTAAAATTACTGCGAGAGTGCAGCCATCCAGACCTCTTTTTGTCAGGAATGATAGCGCTGAAAACTCGACGACCAAAAGCGTTGGATCTAGTGGCAATCAAAATCAGTTGGAACAGTTTCGCCGCAAGATCGCCGAGCGGAGCTACAACCGACAGATTTGGCAGGCCATGCGTAATCAGTTGATGTTCTTCCGGCAGGAAAACAGCGACTTGCCCAAACCGCTGCCACTACGGGTTCGCCTGCAGATCAATGTGGAAGGCAAAGTGATTGGTCAGGAGATTCTGGAAACCAGCCAAGTCCCGGAATTTGACGCATTGGTGTTGAAAGCCGCACCTCTGCTCGAACTTTCCCCACCGGATGAGACGCTGGTGCGGGAGCCTCCCTACGTGGTTGTAGTTCAGGTAGCTCCCTGAAATGATCAGTCGGTCTCGCTGAAAATGCGGGGCAGTCCGTTGAAGAAAATCAGCGGTGGTGTGACCCGTCCCAGTGGAGGTTCAGGCTTGATGGACTTGGGAAGATGTCGCTTGTGCGTGGCGGTGTTGGGTTCCAGCAATAGACCACGCTCGTTGGTGAATTGCTGAATAAGGCTCTGGATTTGGCGCCCAGCGATTTTCTCGCTACGATCAATGGGGATCTTGTGTGCCCAGACAGCCGCTGTTGAAAACAACATGGCAAGAGCAAGGGGCAGGAGAAACTTCTGCTTCATGACGTACTTTCCCGGTGATCAACCGGAATTTAGAAAGTCAGGGCAGCAGATTCCATTCTGCTCGTCCATGACGAAGGATGCGGTCATCCTGACACGACGAGTATTATAAACTCAGCAAGGGATGTGCCTCATAATCCTTAGAGGATCACCCCATAGTTGGGCAGTTGCTCAGTGATGCGCGCCTGCATCTTGCGTTGATTCGGGTTGGCCTCTAGCGTCACGGCCAAGTCGACTGCCTCCTTTGCGTCTTTCAGGATCTGTCCGACCTGAGGAGGTTCCAAGCCAAGAGACTTGCGATGGAGATGTGCGAGGTAGGCGGCCTGTGCAAACTCTGAGAAAATTGGAAACTCCTTCATATCAGGAGTGGTTTTGGAGGCTCGCTTGTAGGCCTTGTAATAGGCATCGAGCATTTTCTTGTAGGCTGGCAGCATGTGGGCTCGAACATGGGGATGCTTCAACTCCACTCTGAGCAATAAAGTCCGGAAAGCTTCTGTGCGGACACGTGCCTCTAGTAGATAGTGCTGGGGAATAGCAGACTCGATCGTCTGCAGGCGCTTGGCAATATTGAGCGCCAAACTGTGCAACGGCAGGATGAAGCGCATTACATCAGCAACCGCAGTGACTTTGCGAATCACAACTGTTTCTTTCTCAGCCCCTGCACCACTACCACCTTCACCTATGAATCCACTGTGAATGTTTTGGGACGGACTGAGTTTGTTAAGCTCTGAGAGGTCGACTGGGATTGTAATGGAAGTCAGCATCTGAGCCATTAGTTCCTTGTTACGCTCCAGTGTATGGAGCGCAAAGTTCAATTCATGCAGGGCCATCGCGTCTTCAGGCTCCATTTCCTCCAGCCCCTTGTTCAGATCGTCCATGCTAATCTTGCTCACGTTAATGTTTTGAAGAGCAGAGGATCGAACACTCAGTAAGCTTTTCTTCATAGTGTCGGCAATATGCCGCAAATAATTGATATACACCTGCCCAACAGTTTGCATGTTACGAGGGTTAGCTCCCCCAATGTAAATCGATAGACATGCTTGGAAAAGCATTTCTCGGTAGACAGGTGTTTCGTAGAGACGTTTTTGATCCAATAAGTGCTTTACTAAATTACTGCGCACTTGACAAAGTGCAGGATCTTCACTGAGTTGTGCTGATAATTCTTGGGTGGTCTTGGTCTCGCATGCATTCACAAGAGACTGGGCCATCAACCTTGGACTGTTTGGGCTCTCCTTTTTTCCAAACATTGAAGCCCACAATTTCTCAAAGAAAGAGGCACTGTGGTGCTTCCTGACAGTCTCGAGCATCACATAGATGTCATGCTGCATGCGACCGAAAGGAATATTTGGCAGATCGAGCGTGAAATCTTGATTGGATTGGCCAAAAGAAGATTCGTATTCCATGGGGATGTTGCTCCCAGAAGATGAGAATTAGCCGGAAGACCAAACGCGAGAATCAAATCAACGGGTGTTGGAGCCGGTCGAATGCGACAGTTAAGAATTTCAAATAAATAGCAGAAGAAACGAAACGTAAAACGTCCCTGATTGAAACGGAAACTTCAATTTTTTTTCTGACAACCATCTAGTTTCACCTGCTCTCGATTTTTTGCAAAGGATTTTTGCATGAAACAAGCTCTGCTCAATGCTGCAGAACACTACCCTTTTCTGGAGCCGTTTCGCCTGCAGCAGCGGCAATGTACAGAAGCTGATTACTTTCCTCGATTACAGCAGCAATTAGCGGAATTGCCGATAGATCCTGAAGGAAATTCTCTGCTGGTGCATCTGGTCCAGCGTGAAAAAGGGTGCGGAATAGTCATTCAAGATTTCTTCCAGTTGGAGAATGAGCGAATTGTTCAACTCAATCTCCAGACAGAAAACTCCTTTGAAATTCTGGCGCGCAACACGCTGCTGATGGACAGCATCATCCAGGCAACCTTTGATTTTGCGATGAATGATCTGCCCCTGTTGAGTCGGCTTCATGTTGAGCAAATGGAGACGGAGCTTCACTACAAGCAACGCATTTTGCCTGAAAAGCAGGAGAAGCTCGGACGCGTGGAGCAAGAGTTAGAGAATCTTCCCAGCCAAGGAGGAGAACGCGAAGAGCGCGAGATGCGCCGCTATTACCAGAAAATTTGCAGCGATCTGCAACACGACATCGAAGAACATGCTAAACGCGTTGGGCAGCTGGAAGAACTACTGGAGACCGCAAAGGATTGTCCGGTTGATCGGGAGTTTGTTGAAGCCCATCTAGTCATTCTTGCACGGGGTGGCTACGGTCGTGGTGAGTTGAGCCTGGCTTCGGATCGAGATCTGGGTTATTGCCTGGATACCGAACAGTTGGCTGCAGGACAAGCCGAGGTAGTCCGCCAACTGGTAATCCGCATCGAGACACTGCTTAATGCAGCGCAGGTGATGACCGCTCACCAATATTTTGAGATTGACGAGGACCTGACGCGCTTCCAGCAGGGTAGCATGCTGCAAACCATTCCCTCCATTCTGGAGAGTCGCGTACTGGTAGGCAGTCAACGTCTGGCGGAACGCCTCAAACAACACTTCTTTGAAATCCTCCCCTATGAACCCTACGTTCTAGAGAAAATCAACACCTATCTGCAGACGGAGCGCCCACAACTCAACCAGGCAGATCTCAAACACGATCTGGGAGGTTTACGCAGCCTCCAGATTCCTCTGTGGATTGCAGCAGCAACCTTTGGTGTTTTCCCATCCTATACAGCAGAGATGATTGCGCTGCTAATCAAGCGGCGTCTGCTCTCTCCAAGACAAGCCTTCAAGCTGTGTCAGGCCTTGGAGTTCACTTACGATCTGCGAAACTTCACTGGTGCGGCCCGAGATCACTACTTTGATGAGGAAGCACGACATAGCGGTTGCCGAGGAGAAGACCTGCAGCCAAACGTGATCAACGACAACATGGAGCGCCTGTATCTGCTCAAGAAGCAGCGATTTCAGGATGTTGATGATTTTGATCGCTATCGTTTGCAGATGCAGGACACGATTCAGCAACTCTCCAGAGCATTACTTCGCAATATTCTGGAGCGACACGTTGTCCGAACCTTCCAGACTTTCCAAGTTACGGTATATCTGCGCCAACGTCGCATCATTGAGATCAATGCACTCGAAGGGATGCCGCAGGTTCCTCTGAGTCTAATTTTCAGTGACCCGCTCAAGTTGCTGGATCTGTTCATCTATGTTGGCAAAGTGGGTTACGATCTCTCGTTTGAACTGAAGGACGAGATGGCAGATCTACTTCAATCACTGACGGTTGAAGTGGTCGAGAGCCGAACTCCTGAACTTTCTGAGAAGTTCAGCGAATTGATGATGACGCCCTATGTCGACCAGGCACTGCGCATTATGTTGGAAATTTCCGACCCAATTGGACTCAACGATCCTGCGTTCTTTGGTGGAACAACAACTCAGAAATATCTACCTGACACGCTGCTGGGACGTTTCATTCCCGAGTGCAACCAGATGCACTTCCTGCTTCGGAATTTGTCCTATCACCAGTACCCGGTCAGCATTCACTCACTCAACGCAGTGCAGGCTGCTGAAGAAGAGCTACAGATTCTGCAAAAGCAGTATCCGGAGTTGTACCAGTACCTCCAGCCTAAGCACATCCTTGCACTCAAGTGGGCTGTGCTGTTTCATGACGTAGGAAAGATTGATCCAAGAACACGGCACCAGATCTCTGGCACCTCGATCGCAGTCAGAGCCCTTGAGCGCTTGGGGTACGCTGATCCAGAACTCTTTGGTAGCATCTCTCTGATGATCGCCCACCACATGACCGTGGTACGACTCAGTAAGACCTCAGCGTACTTCGACCAGGCCATCCAGCAGTTCTTTGAAATTGCCAACCGGGATCTGGTCAACGTGATCCTGCTGTTCTTGGTAAACATTTCTGACTATCGCTCGGTCAGCGATGTGACAGCGAAAGATACTCGTACCCTACGAACTTTTTTTGAGGAAACTTACCGAGTCTATGCGGAGATGCGTTCCAGCGGCCAACTGAATGATGCAATGGATGCCATCAACAGCTACCTGGATCGGAAGAAGCAAGATCTGGAGTTTGATACCCGTATCAACCTGCTGATCCAGCAGGGTCTGCAGAATTCAATCGAAGATGCGCTCTATACACCAGTAGCCAAAATTCAGCCTCAGGAATACGAGCGGCTGCAGAAAGGTCATGAGGAGTTGGAGCAGCACTGGCGTTTGCTCAAGATGGGTTCATTGGATGAGAAAGGATTGAGCCAGACTACGGAAAAGCTGATCCGGACCATCCGACAGTACCTCAGTCCGGATACAATCAACGCTCTGATCAATCCCTATCGGCGCCAATTGGAGTGGTTTTTCGCAGCTTTCCCCAACCGTTTTCTGCTGAGCTCCAGTTCTGCGATCCTGGCCCAGCAGATGATGCGCTTCGAAAATTGGTCTTCGGAGGCAACGGTGAGCGTGCTGACCAATCCAAGGGGACGTCCTGTTGGACTGCTGGTTTATGTTCGGGAGGCGCCTCAGATTCATAGTCGGATTGCGTATGCGCTTAGTCGTCGGCAGATCAATATTGAAGGCGCCAAGATGAATCGGGTTTGCTTTGCCGATGGTCGGAGTGCCTACTGCTATTACCTCCAGATCACGGTTCGTTCTTCGGCAATGATTTTCCCAAGGGAGTTGGAACACTCGATTCTCTACGATTCTCCACCTCAATTGGACCTGGATCAACAGCACTTCCTGCACAATCCACGATTGCAGCTGGAGTTTCTTGAAGACGATGAAAAAGGCTATGTCGTACAGGAGATTGACGGACATTTCGTACGGATGGCTCAGTCTTATCTGCGAGTCAAATTGACCTTGGAAGACGCACCGTTGATCTTCTACAAGTTGGCCAACAGCTTCGACCGTTTTGAGGTGTCTGTGCAGCAATCACTGATCACCACTACTGGTTTTCAGGTCAATGATTACTTCTACATCTTGCCCCAGGACTTGGAGCGGCTGAGGTCTTCAGGCTTTGAGGAAGTCGTCAAGCGGAGCTTGAGTGACCCACCAAGCCACAATTGAGCACGTGGAACGCTGGTAAGGCGTGCTTGTGAGCAAGGTAATGGGGAAGGTTGCTTAGAATAGACCGCTGATGCTGAAGTCGAAGCGGTCAGGACTTTCTCCACGTCGTTGATCGAGCTTAACACCATACTCGAAACGCAGTACTCCCAGTGGGGTGATCAGCCGTACCCCTCCTCCGGCACTGCGACGCAGATCGAAGAAATCCGGTTCTGTCTCCCCCAGCAGTGCATACTGTTCTGGTTCGGCGTTGATGTTGCCTGCATCCAAAAAGACCACGCCTCGAATGAAGCTCCGTTCATCGCGACTAAGTGGAAAGAGCAACTCCAGGTTGAACAGTCGCTCGCTGATCCCACCGCTTTTCAGCTTCCCCAACTCATCAAAACTCAGCCCTGAGGTGCGCTTGTCGCTCAATCTTGTCTGCGTTAGACCAAACTCGTCGATGTAGCTGGTCAACTGCTGGTTGATGATTCTCTCCGTACCACCGTAAGGCCCTGCAATGGCGTAGTAGTTGTGGCCACGCACACTGTTTAGGCCTCCCAAACGGTAGCGATCTTCTGGAGGGATCACGGAGTTGCCCATCTGCTGTAACCAACCAAGCCGTCCCTTGACCATTGCAATCAGGGTTTGTGCTTCATTGAGCGCCCAGAATTGCTGGTAGTTGGTGATGAATTCACGCAACTGGACGTTACCTCCGAAGGGTGTGCCCGTCTGTACAAGGGTCAGGCTAGTCTTGATTCCTTCTGTCGGAAAAATTGGATGATTGACCGTATTATAGGTCAGCGTGGGTGCAATGGAGCGTTTGAAGACGTTGTATCCTTCATTGTCGTAGAGCCGATCCACTGCATTCCAACTCACAGAGAGCCGCAGGTCACGCCAATAGACAGGCATCCCTACGCTGGTACCATAGGTGTTCTCACGCAAGCTGCCTCGCTCTAAACCTGTGCTGTCTGCGAGACGTCGATGTGAGAACTGAATTGAGTTGGAAAGTTGCGTACTGAAGATCCTGGGATCAATAAAAGTGACGCTGTACTCGTTGGTGACATCCTGTTCGCTGAATTGCGCACTCAATCGCAGCGTCTGTCCGTTACCAAATAGATTTCCTTTGGTGAGAGAGAGTCCACCACTGAATCCGGTCACATCGCTATAGCCGATCTGGGCCTGGAAAGTGCCAGTTTGAGTTTCCTTGAGTCGTGCCATCAGGTCCAGAACATTATCCTCTTCAGGACGTCTTCGTCGTTCAAGCTGTAAGCCTGGTTCGAAGAAGCCCAGTCTCCCAAGATTTTCCTGGCTCAGTCGGAGCCGTTTGCCATCAAAGAGCTGTGATTCGTTGACTTCAAACTCACGGCGGATCACGTGGTCACGTGTCTCGGTATTTCCTGCAACAGAGATACGACCGATGTAAGCCTTCTCTCCTTGCAGGATGCGGTAATTCACGTCCACAGTCTTGTTGTCTTCATTGATCCGAGTTTGCGGAATCACTCGTACGAAGGCATAGCCACGCTCCTGATACAGCTCATCCAGTACGGCCCGATCTCGGTTCTGCAAGAAGGGATTGTAGACCCCACCAGTTTTCAGTTCGAGTTGCTCCAGCAGTTCTGCCTCTGGTTCCAGTAAGTCACCGCTGACATTGACCGATCCTGTGAAGTACTGATCTCCTTCAGTGACGTTCAGGGATAGTTCGACACGGCTGTATTCTGGGTTGTGATAGAGCGTCACCTCGGGTTTGTCGATGAAGACCTTGATGTAGCCTTGCTGAAGGTACTTCTGAGTCAACAAGACCAGATCCTGATTAACCCGCTCCTCCTGAAAAATACCGGAGCTGTTGATCCAGTTGAAACAGTCCACCTCTGCGCTGAGCATGAGACGTTTGAGGTCAACTGCCGCGAACACTTTGGTTCCGCTGATGTCTACATCCGTCAGGAATACCTTTGGTTGTTCCTGGGCCACATAGGTCAGTCGATATTCCTGCTCGGATTCCTTCTCCAAACGGGGCAGCACACGGGCAGTGGTGTAGCCATCTTCTCGATACTTGTCGAGAATCATTGTCTGATCCTGCTCGGCTTTGAAAGGATCATAGATATCGTTGGCCCTCAGCAGGAGCTTCTCACGAATTTCGTCCAGGTCCAGTAGGTTGATCCCTTCCAGTCGAACCGAGAGCAGACGAGGACGCTCCTCGACAACATAACGCAGTCGGTAGCCGTCACCGAGTGGTTCGACTTCAGCGCGTACATCGCGGAAGAGCCCGGTCTCAAAGATCTGGCGGATGTCTTGACGAATACGTTGGCGATCAAGCGGAAAGTTGACCTGACTCTCGAGGGTGAAGAGCAGTTGGGCTTCTTCTAATTCTGAGGTTCCCTGGATCTCAATTTCCAGGATTCGGGCTTCCTGCCCGAGGAGTAGGCTGGGGAAACCCAGCAGCAAGAAGGCCAGCAACAACCAAAGGCTGCGACAAAAACGGCCAGGAGCACAAACGGTGGGCATTAGAATGTGAGTATTGACAAGCGGTTCAAGGACTGGAATCCAATTGCAAACGACCATCCTGCAGACGATAGCACTGTTGCAGTGTAGTGGCCAGTTGCGGATTGTGGGTGATCATCAGCATGGTGGTTTGCCCATCGGCGCAGCAGCGCAATAAGGTATCCAATACCTGCGACTCATTTTCCTGATCCAGGTTGCCCGTAGGCTCGTCCGCCAGCAGGAGACGCGGGCGATTGGTGAGGGCCCGAGCGATGGCAACCCGTTGCTGTTCGCCGCCAGAGAGTTGAGAAGGCTTATGCAACAAGCGCTCCCCTAGTCCGACCTGTTCCAGCAGTTCACTCGCACGCTTGCGACTCTGACTGTGGCTCTGTCCCTGAACCAATGCTGGCATCATCACGTTCTCCAGCGCACTGAAATCCTGCAGGAGCTGATGAAACTGAAAAATGAAGCCCAACTGGGTGTTACGGTAGCGAGCCTGGGCATCCCGGGAAAGTAGGCTCAGGTCCTTGTCGTCCAGCAAAACTCTTCCCTGGTCTGGTTGGTCAAGTAAGCCAATCAAGTGCAGCAAGGTACTCTTGCCTGTTCCAGAAGCACCAACGATGGCAGCTGTCTGACCAGGTTGCTCCAATCGCAAGTCCACTCCCCGTAAAATGTGCAGGGTACGGCCTTCACCGTCAAGATAGCTCTTGTGCAAGTTTTCGAGTTGAAGATGCATGGCTGGAAACTTAGCGGAATTGAACCTCACTCACCCGGGTCCGGACTTCTCCAGACCAATCAGGGGGAGCTTGGGGTTCGAGGTCAAAGCCGAATTCACGGGACTGCTTGGGTTCCAAGGTGCCAGGATTTTGAAAAGACAGGTGGTAGACTGGGAAGAAACGAGCACTCTTGATCACCTCGTCCTCCTTGCTGAGATAGTCAATGGTGATCTCCAGCATCTTGATCACCTGCTCGCTGTTGTTGAGCACAGTCCCAAAGACACCAGTGCTCACACGCCGTTCGTCTTGGCCAAAAGCCACACGCACGTCCAGCAATTCAATTTGCTTCTGGGCCTCAAGTCGTTTCTGGTTCTGATAGAACTGAAATCCAAACAGGACCGCAAGGGCCAAGCTGGCAATCAGCAGGACTCGAGTCCCGGAACTGCGCATCCAGTCCGGCATGGTCTACTCCTGCAGGCGGAAGGAACAAGGACAGGTTTGGGAAGGACAGTTTCCGGTATTCTGGGAAAAGCGTTTGCTACCGTGGGTCCACATCAGAAAAACTGAACACGGACCCCCGTTTTTCAACTGACGTCGCGGAGGGTAAGACCGTTGTCCTTGAGGAAGGCCGTTAAGCCTTTCTTGTCGATGGTACGGATCGCACGGGTCGAAACTTTCAGCTTAACCTCACGACCGAGCTCTGGAACAAAGAAACGTCGGGTCTGCAGGTTGGGCAACTGGCGGTGCTTGGTCTTGTTGTTGGCATGCGAAACGCGGTTGCCAGTCAGTGGTCGCTTGCCGGTGATGTCACAGCGACGAGCCATGGGGTTCTCCTAATCTGCACTGTCTCGCGACAGGGTCGGTTACTTGGTTTCCTTGAAAAGCACGTGCTTGCGGACAATCGGATCGTACTTGCGCAACTCTAAGCGTCCTGGGGTCGTGACCCGGTTCTTAGAGGTGTAGTACATGTAGCCGCTCTCCGGACTCTTCATCTTCACAAACACGCGGTTGGCGTTCTTGGCCATGGTGTTCTCCAGGAAAAATGAAAATCAAAAATGATCGGTATTTACCAAAAAAATGTCAAGAATTTCCTTTAGGTCTCAGCAGTTGGTCAGATACTGCAAATTTCCCAGGTGTTCGTAGGCTTCTCGCAAGATGCGCTCTGTGTTTTCCCAATCCAGGCACTTGTCCGTGATGGAAACACCGTACTGCATCTCGTCACTGATCGGCTGGTTGCCTAGATGCAGGTGACTCTCGATCATGGTACCAACGATGGACTGGTTGCCGTCAACGATCTGGCGCACGATGTCACGCAGCACGATTTCCTGTTTTTCTGGACGCTTGTTGGAGTTCCCATGGCTGCAGTCCACCATGATGATCGGTTTGACCCCTTCTTTACGCAGCTGCTCTTCCGTATCCTGAATGGACAAGGCATCAAAGTTGGGTCCGTGCTTACCACCGCGCAGGACAATGTGGCAGTGTTGGTTGCCGTTTGTATTAACAACAGAGGCACGCCCCTCGTGATTGATGCCCAGGAAATGATGGGGATGTGCTGCAGACTGGATGGCGTGTACCGCAATATCCAAACTGCCATCCGTACCATTCTTGAAGCCAACGGGCATGGAAAGCCCACTGGTCATTTCCCGGTGAGTTTGTGATTCGGTAGTACGGGCTCCGATCGCACTCCAAGCGAGTAGGTCAGCAATGTACTGGGGTGTGATCGGATCCAGTGTTTCTGTGGCTGCCGGTAGTCCCAGTTCGTTGATATCAAGCAGGATCTTCCGAGCCAGACGCAGGCCTTTTTCCACCTGGTGGGTACCGTTCAGGTCTGGATCATTGATCAATCCCTTCCACCCAACGGTAGTGCGGGGTTTTTCAAAGTACACGCGCATGATCAGGTAGATCCGATCCTTGAGTTCTTCGTGCAAGGCCTTGAGCCGCTGGGCGTATTCCATTGCGGCTTCCGTATCATGAATGGAGCAGGGCCCAACCACGGCAAAGAGTCGATGATCTTCCCGATCCAGAATATTGCGCACGGTTTGACGCGCCTGAACCACGGTCTGGCAAGCTTTTTCGCTAAGGGGAAGCTCCTCCTTGATCTCATCAGGAGGCGTCAACGGGGTAATTTGCTTAACATTTATGTTATTGGTGGATTGCATGGGTTCTCCAGAAGAAACAAGAGCAGTCAATGTAGGGTCAACAGGCCAAAAAGACATGATTTCTTACTCGACAAAGCCGGTTTTTGTCATCTTGACGGGGTCGAGGGCCTGATCCAATTCAGCCTCGGTCAATTGGTCGCCTGCCAGTTCCAGGGCAACTTCCTTGAGAGATCGATTTTCAGCAAAAGCAGTCTTGGCGATCTTGGCGGCTAGGTCGTAGCCGATCAAAGGATTGAGCACAGTAACCAGGATTGGGTTCTTGCCAACTGAGGCAGCGATGTGGTCTTCCCGAACAACAATTCGAGAAACAGAACGATCCGCCAGGTTCCGTGAAGCATTTGCCAGCAAGCGGATTGATTCCAGTAGGCTGTGGGCAACCATCGGAAGCATTACATTCAATTCAAAGTTGCCAGAGAGTCCGCCAATACTGACCGAGGCATCATAACCAATGACCTGGGCACACACCATCGCGGTAGATTCTTCGATGACTGGATTGACCTTGCCCGGCATGATGGAAGAGCCTGGCTGAAGAGCAGCCAGTTGAATCTCGCCGATACCTCCGTTGGGGCCAGAATTCATCCAGCGCAGATCATTACAGATCTTCATCAGGCTGACAGCGATGGTCTTCAACTGTCCGCTCAGCTCCACGGGAGCGTCCACGGTGGCCTGAGCTTCAAAATGGTTCTGTGCTTCGCAGAAGGTGACTCCGGTCAACTCTGAGACCGCAGCAGCAAATTTTGGTGGGAACGCTGGATCGGTGTTGATCCCTGTACCAACAGCAGTTCCTCCCTGGGGCAGTTCACACAGACGTTCCAAGGCCGCTTCCACTCGGGCGATACCGAGCTCGATCTGGCGAGCGTAGCCACCGAACTCCTGGGCAAAGGTCAGGGGCATGGCGTCCATCAGGTGGGTTCGGCCAGTCTTGACCACATGGGCGTATTCGTTTCCTTTGGCTAGAAAGGCGTTGTGCAGGTGTTGAAGTGCAGGGATCAACTGCTGACGCGCCTGCAGAGTGGCTGCGATGCGGATCGCCGTGGGGAACACATCATTGGAGCTTTGACCAAAGTTGACATCGTTGTTTGGATGAATTGCACGAGGTAATTTGCCAGTAGCCTGCTCCATCGCTCGGTTGGTGATCACCTCGTTGGCGTTCATGTTACTCGAGGTCCCCGAACCAGTCTGGTAGATATCAATCGGGAAGTGAGCATCCAGGTTGCCGGCAATCACCTCGCTAGCCGTGTTTTGAATAGCTTCGGCGATTTCTGCGGGTAGATGTCCCAATTCACCATTGACCTTGGCTGCAGCCTGCTTGATGTAACCCAGTGCAGCAATCAGTGGGCGGCTGAGCCGCAGTCCGCTGACAGGAAAATTATCAACAGCACGTTGAGTTTGGGCGGCGTAGTAGGCGTCTTGAGGGACTTGCACTTCCCCCATCGAATCCTTTTCGATCCGGAAAGACTGAGACATATGGCTCCGACTGACTAGGGCATTGGGACGGATGATTGAAATAAAAGCAGCAAAGTTAGCACGAGTTGTGGGCAGGGAACAAGCAGGAACAAAAAGGAGGGTGTGGTTTCCTGTACGAGTTAGCAACGAAGGAGAGTTTTCGGGAGCAATACAGCCGAGTTGCCAGGTCTAGAAAGTAGCACTGGGAAGCCCAGCAATGGATCCAATGCCAAGCAGTACGCTACCCTGGAACCGCCGTAGAATCGGAATCAGGCGTGGTTTCAGAAACTTCTGCTGGCTGGGCTGCTTGGGCCAACTCCTGAGCGAGTTGCCCACCAAGGAAGATGTATTCGAGCTTGTCCAGCAGGTGATCGTCCATCACGTCTTCGATCGTCTTTTTCCCTGTGATGACTCCATGCTCGGTCGCATAGGCTGTCAGTTGCTCCTGCAACTGGGTAACGGTGCGTTGCAAGGTCTGTAGCTGTAGACTCTCCTTGCGCAGCTGGCGAGTAATCTCTCCAAGGTTGAGCATCTGGTTGAGGACATTCTCTTTTTTCTGTCCGGCACTGCCAAAGATGCTACCAATGCCGTCAACCTGAGACTGCATCCACTGCTGAAAGCCCTGCCGTTCGATGATCACATCGTAGAGGTCATGGTCCTTGAAAGTGAGCTCACTGTCCGCATTGATTGGACGTTCCAACTCACGAATCTTCAGAGTCTTGCGCTTGAGGTCCTCGACCAGGCGGCTTCGCACGGTACGCAGGCGTTGGTACTTCTTTTCTGCGTTGCTGCTGATTGAATCCGGATCCTGTTCCTCGATCTCCTTGAGTTGCTCAACCGTGGTACGCAGGCGGTTCTTCAGATCTTCACGCTCTTTCTGAAGTTTGGCGATGTTGTCTTCCAGCGAATCCTGGCGCTTCATCATCGCCTCTTCCTTCTTGCTCAGGATCGCTTTTTTGCGTACACCGAGCCGCACCATGAATTTCTGTTGATTGACATCCCACTGATTGAGCAGAATCAGATCGTACTGATGAAATTGTTCGCTGTCATGAAGGAACTCGCTGATGCTCAAATTTCCACGCTTCGGGTGTTCCTTGATGTAGGCTCGATGTTGCTGGGTCAGTTCCCGCAAGGTGAGGGCGGTCAGCAGCTTGCGCTTGTGTCCTCGGCCCGTAAGGCCGTTCAGTGTCCGGTCACCGAGGTCATCCACGATGAGGATGTGCATCAGGCCCTTCATCAGCCCTTCCAGGGTCGTGATTCCGGTCACTTCTGCCACGGTGTCGTTGAAGATCCGGTCCAGCCCAGCCCAGTAGGCACCTTCCAGCTGCATCCGCTCCAGCATCCCTTGCAGCTCCTTGACGATTTCCTGCTCCTCCTTCAGGTAGAATTCCTTCTCTTCCAGCACCAGCTTCTGATGAACGACACGCAGGAACTCCTTGGACTTTTCACGTTGACCGATGTCCTGTTGGAGCTGCTGGTAGCGTTCCCGTCGTGGATCGTCTGATTTCCCGTCCGTGAACCTCACGCGATGCCAGAGGCTT
>CAJXNF010000021.1 GCA_913056375.1 uncultured Pseudomonadota bacterium
TTTGAATACTCCACCCGATTGATTCCTGCTTGGAGCATCTTCAAATCAAACATGCTCGCAGCATAGTGCTTCTGTGTGAACTCCTGCTCATGACCGACTAACTCCTTCAGACACGCATCGTCCAAGCCCATCGTCTTTGCCTTGGTGATGAAGGTGTGACGAGTGCTGTAGAGTATCTTCTTGTTTGCTTCGTAGACTTCTACCTTCTTGAGATAGCTATCATTGAAGAACTTGCTGACTGTCCTTGAATACTTGTCATTGATTTCGGGCAACATCCAAAAGAGTCGCTCTTCACCAGAGCGCTTGATCAGCTCAGTGTATTTGAGCAAGCCGAGTTCAATCAGCTTCTCGTGAATCGGCACTCTGCGCACACTGTTGCGTGTCTTCACCCTACCCTTGATATCAAAGAACCAGATTCCATCTTCTCGCTTCAGCTCATCCACTCTGAGTTTACAGATCTCTTCAGTGCGCATTCCTGAATAGATGCCAATCAGAAAGACCCAGTAGTAAGTCACACCGTGCTTGATGTAGAAGCGAGTGTCTTTGTCTATTCGATGAACCGTGCTGGGCAGATATTCCTTGCTGAGAATCTTCTGAAGATCATTATCAGTGAAGTGCTCTCGCTCTTTGGGAGTGACCCGATTTGACAGCGCCATGCCTTCAAATGGATTCGCAGGGCATTCGTCATATCTACGCTCTATCCAACGAAAGAACTCTCCAAGCTTTCCCAACTTCTTATTGATATTGGCAATACTCTGAGGCTCCACTTGCTTCATTTTCAGTATCTGCTCAACCGTTTTTTCTCTGTATCTTGGACTCTTCTTCCGTTGAGGGGGCAGTTTCTGCTGGATACTTAGGTATTTTCTGACTACTGACTTGCTCATCTCTTGTAGAGGCAAGTCTCCGATACATTCCAGTAGCTCGTTGAAGAATGCCTCATGCTGCTGAATACTCTGTAAGCGCATCCCGCTCTGTCTTTTCTCCTCCACGAACTCCTTGAAGAGCTTAGACAAGCGCAAATCAACAGGCTGCTCCTGCTGGATTGGGTTTTGGGTTTGCTCTTCAAATTTTACAGTCCGACTGCCAGCAGACGCAGATTTTTCCTCAGACTGAAGCTCAACTTTCAACTCCTTCTCAAATCTCTGAGCCAATTCTGTGTAAGTCAGCTCCTTGCCTTCCAGCACCTCCATCGCCCAGTCTAATCTGCGCAGGTAGAGTTCTCTCAGATAGTGTTTGAGCTGAAGATACTCTAATGACGAAGTGTCCATGTTGAGCCCAAAGCGCTGACTGTAGGAGTTCAAGCGCTCTTCAATGCGCTGATTTGCTTCAACTGGCTTTTCTCCGTAGTAATGAAGTCGTGTTTCTTTCTTTTGCTGAAGATTGCTGATTGCCTCCTGGACTTTCTGAGGATTGTAAAGATTAGTGCGCAGTTGAATGTGCTTGATGTAGCGAAAGCTCTTCTCCAGTTCAATGCGCAGAACTACCTTGATCTCCTCAACAGTCATCTGAGTTTCTCCAGAGCGAATTTGGGCATAGATGTCTTGAACGATGGAGTGTAGACAACAAGCTGCTCGTTGAGAGCGAGTCTTTGATTTGTTTGCCAACGATACTCTGAATTCTTGTCTGCCGTCAAAGTGATTGCGCAGATCCAGTGGAATGGAGCAACGAAAGAAATAGGTGCGGGAAGAGGGCTTGCGGAAGAGATAAATGGGCGCTGACACGAGACGCTTTCTGTCGTTGTTTTGATCTTTGACAATGTGACCAAAACTGTGACCTGAGATGTGACCTCAAAGTCTTCAGAAATCGTTTTTTCACGAATTTCAGCGGTTGACCAAAAAAAGTCGGTCTGGAAGGTATTGAAATAGTTTGTGAATTTTACTTGAATGGTGCCGACGAGAGGAATCGAACCTCCACGGGGTTGCCCCCACTAGAACCTGAATCTAGCGCGTCTACCAATTCCGCCACGTCGGCATTCGATGCGGAGAGAAGCTGAAAAATATCTCCCAGCCTCTAGGACTTGTCAATCCACTTTTTTGACGAGGTTACATTTGCTGGGCCTGATCCACCCATTGGTGCAGGCGTTGTAAGTAGGCTGGTGCCTCTGGGGTTCCTTCCAAAGGGGCCCAAGGAGCAAATTCTTTGGCACGTTGGGGATCATAAGGCCCCTGCTTGACCTCGTAAAACACACTACCGACAGCTCGAGAGAGAATTGTGTGATAGCGTCCCGCTGGAACTTCCACACCCCAGCACTGGCGTCTTGAATCCAACACCAGAATGTCCTCTACCTCCCCTACTTCTGTGAATACAATCACAGCTCCAGCGCCTCGCAGGACCAGAAAGGATTCTTCTAATGGAGGATGTTGGTGTCGGTGAGGACAGATATAGCTATCAGGCTCAATTGCGTTGAGCATCCGGTTAACAACATCCGGAGGTTCATGAAAGTTATGGTTCAAACGTCGTCGTGAATGCTGACGAGCACGTTGGCTCAGGTCACTCAGCAGGTACTGGTCAATGCGCACAAGGCTAGTCATAGCAAGGTAGTCGGCAAGAATTTGTGGTCTATTTTGTGTAAGTCCCGCACTATCCTTCAAACCTGTCGGCGAAGCAAGTCTATGCGTCTGCGTTTACTCCTGTTCTTCTTCCTGTTCCTGTTGGCCCCCATGTGGGTTGGAGCCCAGGAAGAATCAGGCACCCCAATTGATAATGACCCCCTTCTTGATCCAGGAACAGCAGAGTCACTGCAATTGGGAGGCTATCGGTTTGAGCGTAATTTTGCCCTCCTATTTGGTATACAATACGGAGTTAGCCCGCTACTGCTCACTTCTCCAGGAATTGTTTTGGGAGCCTACTATGACCCAATTGTAGTGGGTTTGGAGTTGGTGGATTCTGATATCCTCAGTGCTCTAGACGACCTGCGAAAAGATGGAATTGGGGATGTGCGAATTACAAATACAGCAGTGTATGCCAAGGTCTTTGTTGCAGAAAGTTTCTACATCGCTGGCACCAGTGAACAGCGACGACTGGAGCTTTATAATCGAGGTTACGTCAAGTATGGGCAAAAGGTAGATGTCAACGGTAAGTACGAACCAGCACAAGCCTACTATGACATGACCATTGAGACCAGTGTCTACACCATAGGAGTTGGGTTCCAGAAATTCTCTGAAAACATGTTTACTTCCTTTGATTTCCTGCGCTGGACGATTCCTTCTGAGCAATCCTATTCAATTAAAGATGGGTATAGCAATATCGATTTTATGAAGGATAAAGATATGAAAACAACTTTCACAAATAACCTAGAAGAAGAGCAAAATGGTCGTCGGGACCGCTGGTACTCCTCGATGCGGCTACCAGCAGCGATGGTCTTCACAGTTGGTTTTGCATTCTGAGAGCGTCCGCTTGACAAGCATGGGATGATTTCTACATAATTTTAGTTTTTTGTCGGCCGAAACCATGCACCATACCAAGTGGATTGTACGCATCGCCCTATTGCTGCTCGTAAGTACTGTTTCAACCACGGCTTATCTGTTGTTGCATTACGATGAGTATCGGCAAGAGCAGGTATACCGCCAGATGCAGTATCTCAATAGCCGCTGAGTTCAACCACTTCACCCTTCCTCTTCCAGCAATACGCACACATGGACATCGCACAGGAACTACTTCCGCAGCAAACACGCAAGACCCCACCAAGCACACTGACTGGGGTAACCTTTGGCACCGTTTTTTCGGACCACATGCTCGTGATTCGCTGGAGTAGCGATCGCGGTGGCTGGCACTCTGCCAAGATTCAGCCCTTCCAAAACCTGCAAATGTCTCCTTCCACCCTGGTGCTACACTATGGTCAGTCTGCCTTTGAGGGGATGAAGGCCTATCGAGGAGCTGATCAAAAGATTCGTCTCTTTCGCCCCCGGCAGAACTTTGAGCGACTCCAACGAACTGCTCAGCGAATCTGTCTACCGGAACTGGACGTTGAAACTGGGCTACAAGCACTCAAGCTACTGCTGCGTACCGATCAAAACTGGGTTCCCAATGAACCAGGCACATCTCTCTACATCCGTCCAACTCTGCTTGCTACCGAAGAAGCTCTGGGACTGAAGGTTTCCAAGGAGTACCTGTTCTTCATCATTCTCTGCCCTGTTGGTCCGTACTATCCAGAGGGCTTCAACCCTGTCAAGATCATTGTCGAAGAAAAGTACGTCCGAGCTGCCCCTGGTGGTGTCGGCGAGGCGAAGACCGCAGGTAACTACGCTGCCAGCAATTTGGCTGAAAAGGAAGCCCAAGCCAAGGGCTACACACAGGTCCTCTGGCTGGATGCAGTGGAGCGGCAATATGTTGAAGAAGTTGGTTCCATGAACATCTTCTTTGTCATGGAAAATGAAATCGTCACGCCTCAACTCAACGGAACCATCCTACCGGGCATCACCCGTCGGTCCGTTCTGGAACTCGGACGTCACTGGGGACTACCAATGGTGGAGCGGCGTATTCGCATTGAGGAGGTACTCAACGGGGTGCGCCAAGGAACCATCAAGGAGATCTTTGGCTCTGGGACTGCTGCTGTCATTTCTCCAGTTGGTGAACTCAGTTGGAAGGGTGAGAGCTTTCTCGTTGGGGAAGGGAAGACCGGACCTGTTGCCCAACGTTTCTTCCAAAACCTAACTGGCATCCAGTATGGCGAAATGGAAGATCCCTACGGATGGATGGAACTGATCGACGAATGACTCCCGTAGACCGGGATTTTTTTGATCGCGATGCCTGTGAAGTTGCTCGGGATCTATTAGGGAAAGTGCTGCGGCATCATCTGGATGGACAGTGGTTAGCAGCACAACTGATCGAAACAGAAGCTTACTACCTGACAGAGAAAGGCAGCCACGCCTCGCTGGGTTGGACTCCCAAACGCAACGCTCTCTTCCGGGCACCCGGTACCATCTACATGTACTATGCGCACGGTGGCGACTCCTTCAACTTCAGTTGTCAGGGAGAAGGTAACGCCGTGCTGCTCAAATCAGCGGTCATTTTTCCCTTCTTTCCAGATGGTCCAACTTCCCAAGCAATGGTGCAAACCATGCAGCATCGCAATCGTATTGCTGGTCGAATTCGTGACTCAAAGCGACTCTGCTCAGGACAAACCCTGCTCTGTCGCTCTCTAGGACTAAAGGTTCCAGATTGGGATCAACAACAGTTGATAGCAGACCGCCTGGAGCTACTGGATACCGGCTATCGTCCGGAACAAGTCCTGCAAACCACTCGTCTTGGAATTCCAGCGGGTCGGGACGAACAGCTCCCCTACCGCTTCATCGATGCTGGCTTTGCCAATTACTGTACTCGCAATCCACTGCGAGTTCGGAAATCATCGCCAGTGGTACGCATTCTTTCTACTTCCGACTCTACCGCGTGTCCTCATGCGTGAACTGACCCTTCGTGAACAACTACTGCTGGGTTTATTGCTTCTCATCGGCTTGGCCTTTGGAGGAGTGTATGTACAAAAGCAGCTCGCTGGTCAGGAAGCACTGTTACAACAACAACTGGATAATCGGCAACAACAGCTGCGCCAG
This sequence comes from uncultured Pseudomonadota bacterium, assembly GCA_913056375.1. Classification (GTDB taxonomy): domain Bacteria; phylum SAR324; class SAR324; order SAR324; family NAC60-12; genus JCVI-SCAAA005. The sequence goes on from CAJXNF010000021.1 coordinate 5,550, forward strand.
TTGCAAGCGCTAGCCAGTGAGTGGAACCAACTGAAAAATCGGCCTCTTGCCCCAGTAATGGAGCAGCCACTTTCTGCTTTTGTCGAAGCTGTTGCTCGTGATTTAAAGATCCAGGACAACCTGCAACTCAATGCACTCAGCAACCCACCTGAGGGGCTGGATGGTGTCCAAGTACGTCTGGACAAGCTAAATCTGGATGATGCGTTGGAGGTCCTGTATCGGCTTGAAAATAACCAACCGGTCCTTCAAATCGAGCAGCTTCTTTTCAGCGTGGCTCCAGGAAGTCGTGTTGTGCGCTTGAACTTTCAGGTCTTCAAACAGAGTCCTCGTTCCTCCAACTCCTGATCTGCAAAGGCCTGCTTGCAACGTCTACCGCTGCTAATTCTCAAGGTTCTACTAGCATTCATTGCCGTCCTGGTACTGCTGGTTGTGGCACTGCTCGCCGGCTTTCGTCAGCAATTTCCTGGAGAAGCCGTTGCCAACTATATAGAGTCACAGGCTCGACGCCAGGCAGGTCTCCAGCTTGAGATCGAACCACTCCAACTGGAATGGACCCACCTCTCTACTCCCTCAGTTACTTTTCCACGCCCTCCACAGCTTTGGATGCTTCCGTTGGAAACCCTAGCCCAACTGGATCAAGTAACACTGCCTTTCCTGCCCATTCTGCAATTTCAGCAATTCTGGGTACAGGCCCAACTCTATCAGTCTGACCTCAAGCTCGCAGTCGATCTGCCTGGGATGAATACCCTGAATATCTCCTTGGATGAGTTGATGCTGCAACAAGTACCGCTGGCCAATACTCTCCCCTTTGGCTTTCCAGCCGGAGTAATGTCGCTTGAGGGTGAGATCAAGAACTTGGCACAGTTGCAAAGAAGACAGCAGTCTCTACCTATTGGCACCTTGCAGGGTTCCATGACAGACTTCCGGTTTCGCCTAAATCAGGAACACCCACTGCTCAACGGCCTCTCCATTACTGAATTGAATCTACCAGAGGTGTCATATGCGATCTCAATGCAACAGCAGTTGATCGAGATCAGTCAACTGACTCTGAATGGCGATCTGGAAGGAAGCGTTACCGGCAATATCCGTCTCAACGAAAGAAACCCCTTGGAATCAAGGATTGATCTGGATCTGAAAGTGCGGTTGTCCCAAAAGCTTCAGGATCAACTGGGACCCTTGACAATGATGCTACAAGGGTTTCGCTGTGGGGACTTCTTTGATGTCAAGATACGAGGCACCTTCCGACAGATCTCTCCGCCTTTCCGGAACCGCTGCACATGAAGCGACCAGGAATGTTGTTTGGGCGATTTGCTAGTAAGCGTATTGGGCTACTGTTAGGGCTCTTACTGTTAACTCTCAATCTGATCTGGCTTTGGAACCTTCCAATCGGCCAAGGTGATGAACCCATCCGGGTGCGAATCGAACGTGGGAGTAACTTCTCCCAAGTGGTTCAGCAACTCCGAGAAGTCAACCTGATTCAACAACCTCTCTGGTTTGAATTTCTTGCTCGCCTCAACGGGCACCATCACCGATTACAAGCAGGAGAATTTCAGCTAGACCCTCGCTGGAACCATGCCGCTCTCCTCAACCACCTTGTTTCTGGTAGCGGCCTACAAGTTCGTGTCACTATCCCGGAAGGCTTGAGCTACCAACAAGCTACAGCCCGCCTTGTGGAACAGGGTCTTGGTCAAGCCGATCGTTACGCCACACTTTTTACAGATTCTACACTACGCAAGCTATCAGGAATTCAAGGCTTGAAAACCCTAGAAGGGGTTATTTACCCTGAAACCTACTTCTTTGCACAGGAGAGTAGCGAGCGTGAGATCCTGAGCTTGATGATTCAGGAATTCAAAAATCGTTTTACCCAGTTGCGCTCAGAAACTCCTGCTGAAGGGGGTAAGAAGCTGAGCGACCACCAACTCTTGGTCCTTGCCTCAATGATTGAGAAAGAAACGGGGACAGCAGAGGACCGACCACTGATTGCCGGGGTTTTTCACAACCGCTTGCGCTTGGGAATGAAGATGCAGAGCGATCCAACGGTAATCTATGGGATTTCAAATTTTGATGGTAATCTCACACGGAAACATTTGGAGACTCCAACACCGTTCAACACATATACAGAAATGGGCTTACCTCCAACACCTATCAGTAACCCCGGTTGGGATTCCCTTCATAGTGCATTGCAGCCTGCTAGTGTGAAATATCTTTATTTCGTTGCACGAGGAGACGGTAGTAGCGCATTCTCTCGTACCCTGCGGGAGCATCAGCGTGCTGTTTGGAAATATCAGGTTCAACCCCATCGCAACTCTCGTTGAGACTCGATCATGCCACTCTACCAGTACCAAGCTTTCGACCAGGCTGGAGTTCTGCGCAAGGGTTCTGAAGATGCTGTTAGCGAGAGTGATCTGCGTCAGCGATTACGCTCTCAGCAGCTCTATCCCAAGGAAATTCGCGTTTCTCGCAACACCAGTCGTTCCTTCCTCCCAAAACGTGGAACCAATTACAAGCGAGCGTTGACTCTCTTCACTCGACAGTTCGAAGTGTTGATGGACGCTACAATTCCTTACGACAAGGCCCTACAACTCATCATTGAGCAGACTGAAGACGTGGGATTTAAAGAAATCCTAGCCGAAGTCCGAGCACGTGTTGTTGAAGGGGGATCTTTGGCGGATGCGCTGCAGCTGTATCCAAAAATCTTTCCTGAGATGTATGTCAGCATGATTCGTTCAGGAGAGAACAGCGGCAACCTAGGTACAATTCTCAAACGGCTTGCCGATTACTATGAAACTCAAGAACGTCTGCGAGGTAGACTGAAATCAGCAATGATCTACCCGGCCTTCATGCTGGTTTTTTCATTGCTGGTGGTTGTCTTTATGGTCACTTACATCGTGCCCAAGATCACCCAGATTTTTGCCAGCAAAGGAACCCTGCTGCCCTTACCCACCAGAATTTTGATGGGACTCAGCGATTTCATGGTGAACTCTTGGTACCTTGTATTGATTGGGTTGATAATCCTGATTTTCGGTTTCTCAGCTTTTCTACGCAGCGAGTTTGGCAAGAAAGTTCTCCAACAACTGCAACTGAAAGCACCGCTGATTGGTCCCCTGATGCAGAAGGTACTAATCGCTCGTTTCTGTCAAACTCTCGGAACCCTGCTCGGAAGTGGAGTAGATCTGAAGACCGCTCTGGAAATTTCACGACACGTGGTTGTCAATCAATTACTGATGGATCAGCTAAACAAGATGATCATTGAGGTCAACAACAAGGGAATCCCACTTTCGGCAGCGATGGGTCGAACGGGTTACTTCCCGGATTATGTCCAGCACGTTGTGGCTATTGGAGAAGAAGCAGCCCGTGTCGATGAGTTGTTAGAGCGCGTGGCAAACCGTATGCAGGAAGAAGTAAGTAGATTGTTGGAGGGTCTGACGGCTCTGCTGCAACCAACTATGATTGTATTGATGGGTGGAATTGTCGGCTTCATTGCGCTGTCTGTCTTGCTACCGATGCTGAACATGAATCAATTGCTCGGTCGTTAGTCTCGCTATCTTTCAGCACCAGCCACCCCAATCGTTGCTGTTCGTCCGAGGGGGGATCATGAGGCTGTTCCATCTGCTACTTGTCCTGTCGCTCTACTTCTTGATCTCTTGTGAACGCAAGACCTCACCACCAGAAAATCCCCCACAGCTACTTCCTGCTATATCAACAGGTGAAAGCTCGAACAGTAGACAGAATGAACCTATCTCTGAGCCAGTCTCGGCTCCAGAATTCAGCCAGACACCAAAGCCACTCTCCATCAATTCTCTGGTTCCAGCTCCCAACGCCACGGTCTCTCCAGATACACTAATCCTACTCAACTTTGATCAACCGCTGGACTCCAAAAATCTAAACGCAGAGAGTTTTGCGCTGGCTGATTCCGAAGGTACTCAAATTTCACTCCGTCTAAGTACCAGGGGCAATAGTCTTACACTCACTCCCAATTCTGCGCTCGCTCACGATACTTCCTACACCGTCAGCTTACTCAAGCCTCTACGTGGCCAGAATGGAGAGATGCTGAGTGAATTACGCTGGAACTTCCTAACTTCACCGCCTCCCTTGATGCGGCCTCCTAGTGTTGTGCTGGTCAACCCAACTGACGGAGAGACCCAAGTTCAGGCTGACCAATCGATCAATGTTTATCTAAGTCAGCCATTGGATCCTCAGACGGTTAGTAAAGAATCGGTAAGGATTCAAGCAATCCAAGGGGCTAGTAATTTTCCAGTAGAGGGTAACTTGCAGGTAGAAGGGACCAGCCTGAAATTCATTCCGAATCAACCCTGGTTGTATGGAATGACGTATCGGGTAACGCTACTACCCGAACTCAAAGATTTACAGGGAAACCGTCTAGAGGCTCGTTACGAATGGTCCTTTGAGACACGCACTCTTGCACCTGGGATGGTCCCAATCTGGCCAGGCAGCTTTGTGATGGGCAGCCCCGGCAAACCACCAGAGCGTCAAGTGACGATGAATCAGATCTATTACATTCTCAATCACGAAGTCACTGTGGGTGAATATCGATTGTGTATGGAGGCTGGTGCTTGTCGTTATTCAGAACCAACCGAGTCACGCCACTGGACAATGAAAAATCCAGATCGGGTTGATGCACCTCTCAATTATATTTCCTGGGATCAGGCTCAGGAGTACACACGCTGGCTTAGTCGTCAGTATCCGGGAGATTACCGACTCTGCTCGGAGGCGGAATGGGAGTATGCCGCCAGAGCTGAGGGACAAGGACGATTTGGTTGTGGGACAGAAGCCAAATGCCTCAACCAACACGCCTGGCACAGCCGCAATCTTTCTCAACCAGGTCCTCAGCCTGTTCAGCGCAAGCAACCAAATACCTGGGGACTCTTCGATATGCAGGGAAATCTTTGGGAATGGGTTCAAGACTATTATGCGCCTCTAGTACCAGAAACAGTCACCCAACCGAGTGGTCCTAAAGAGGGGAGATTGCGAACAGTTCGCGGTGGGAGCTATCGAAATCAACCAGAATCTCTTGAACTTTGGCAAAGAGGTGGTAACCCACCAGAAATGAGGCAAGACTATCTGGGTTTTCGTGTGTGTGCTGACCCTTGATGACTTGGGGCACAAAAATTGATACCCTTCTATTGTGTCTGTTTCTCTTGCTTCCATTCGATTATGAGGTGTCCATGCACATCTTCCGACAGCGGCTCTTCCGCAAGCTGGTGCTGGGACTCGTACTGGGGGGTACGGTTCTAGTGAGTACTGGCTGCAGCGGTGAGTACCTGATTCTCCGTCGTTTCTGCGACGGGAGCATTGGCTTTCCCTACAACGACTACTGTCGCGACGCCAAGTAAGCTCTTTTGTGCGCCTTTGTGCGCACTTTTTTCTTCCAATGCGCTCTCGCCTAATTTAGCTATCTAGAATTACTTTAGTAAGCTAATTTCTCCACACTTGTCTGTTATCCCACATAAGTTACGCTGAGAAGGTCTACTATTCTCAACCTTCAAAGTGTCTTGTCCATGCTCTTGCGTTCCCTGATTGAACTCGTCGAAAACGGTCGTATTCCGGATTTGCTGACTCGTGCTGGCATTCGTCTGTTGTTACTGCAGCGCCTTCGAGAGCAAGCGCAGGAGGGTCCAGATCAGGAATGGCAAGCAATGATGACGTTTGTTGAGGAGATGCGACGGAGTCCAATTGCTCTGCATACTCAAGAAGCAAACGAGCAACACTATGAGCTACCTCCGCAATTCTTTGAATTAGTCTTAGGGCCACATCTCAAGTACAGCTGCTGTCATTTTCCTGAGGGTGTTACAGAATTAGAGCACGCTGAAGCTTCCATGCTGGCTCTAACCTGTGAGAGAGCGCAGTTGCAGGATGGTCAACAGATTCTCGAGCTTGGTTGTGGTTGGGGCTCTCTCTCCTTATGGATGGCAAAGCATTATCCAAATTCTTCAATTTTGGCTGTTTCGAATTCTCGGCCTCAGCGTGAATTTATTGAGTCACGTGCCCAGGAGTTGGGTTTGACGAACCTGAGTGTACAAACCTGCGACATGAACGACTTCACTACTGAACAGCACTTTGATCGCGTTGTCTCAGTAGAAATGTTTGAGCACATGCGCAACTGGCAGTCACTGTTGGAGAGAATTTCTGATTGGCTGAAACCAGAAGGAAAACTCTTCATCCATATCTTCAGCCACCGTCGTTATGCCTATGCTTTTTCCTCCGAAGGAGATTCCAATTGGATGGGACGCTACTTCTTCACAGGTGGAATCATGCCTTCCAACGATCTGCTACTCTATTTCCAGAAAGACCTACTGTTAGAACAGCACTGGGTTCTGAGTGGCGTTCACTATCAACGAACAGCTGATGCCTGGTTACAGATGATGGATTCACAGAAGGGAGAAATTCTACAAACCTTTCGTGAGACTTACGGCAAAGATGCCGATGTCTGGTTCCAGCGTTGGCGGATGTTCTTCCTGGCGACTTCGGAAGTATGGGGATTTCGTGGTGGAAATGAGTGGCTGATCTCGCACTATCTTTTCAACAATCGGCGCTGAAGCTACTTCCGTGCGTCTAGTAGTCACTGATTCAGGTCTGGGAGGACTGTCTGTCTGCGCTGATCTACTGAAAGCTCCCACTGGTCCCGCAGCAAAAAATACAGAATTACTCTACGTCAACGCAGCCCCTGATCCTCGACGCAGCTACAACTCAATGGAGTCATTAGCTGAAAAGCAGGAAGTCTTTCAAACTTTCCTACACCGCCTTGCAGACAGTTACCAACCTGATCATATCTTTGTTGCCTGCCACACTCTCTCAGCGCTGCTACCAGAAATTAAGCTTCCTGAAATACCCATTCAGGGAATGCTTGAGTTGACACGCAAAGCTGTTCTTGAAAAAGCAAAGGAATTTGGATATTCCAGATTACTTATTTTGGCAACACCGACTACAATCTCTTCCGGAGTGTACGATCAACTGCTACCAGATACACAGTCAATTGCCTGTCCAGGTTTAGCAGACATGATCTCTTCTGATGTAACCGGAACTCGGATAATCGAAAATATCCGACTATTCCTGAGCGGTGCCAATCCACGACTTTCTCCGGGAAAAGTGATTGTTGTGCTTGGCTGCACACACTACGGCTGGCGAGAAAATCTATTTTTGGAAGCTCTAGGTAATTTCGGTATTGAGCCATTCCTGATCAATCCAAATAGAATAGCTGCACAACAACTGGTCAAGCAATGGTCTCCAGATGATGCTATTCGTTTCATTGGTGCCTACTCAACGCCGATGGAAGAACGTGGGACTCTGATACACCTGCTAGAGGATGTTGGTGCATTCCCATTGATCACAGCACTGAACCAGGAAGAAGTATTTTCATTTTTCAAAAAATGAAATCATTTCAAGCCAGTCGACAGGTTTTCGACAAGTTTTCGACAGGCAGTTTACCTGAATCTCTTGAAATTTAATCTAAAAACTATCTAGTTTCAGTAGTTTAGATTAGTTTTGAACAGGTTTTCGACAATCTTTCCAAAACCTGTCGATAACTTGTCGAAAACCTGTTCATTGTTTGTTCTTGTTGCTACACTCCCCAAGTTTTCGACAAGTTTGAACAAGTTTTCGACAACCCAAAAAAGCTATAAAAGCTGAATCATTTCAAGCCAGTCGACAGGTTTTCGACAGGTTTTCGACAGACTACTACTACGACTATAAAAAAATATGGAAATTCTAATTCAACAGGAAGTTCTTCGTAGCGCTCTTCAGAACATCATTTCCATCATTGACAAGAGTGCTTCCAAACCGATTCTCTCAAACTTTCTACTAAGAACTGTTTCAGGAGAAGATGGAGATCATAACGAAGCTGAGTTCTCAGCAACGGATTATGAAATTTCCATCATCGAACACTTCCCAGCAGAAGTGATTCAAGCCGGAAGTATTTGTGTGAATGCAAAGAAGGTCTACGACATCTGTCGGGAGTTTCAGGGCAATGATATTCGCATCCGCTCGACGGAGCAGCACTGGGTGCATATCACAAGTGGAGCTTCTGAGATGCGCCTACCTTTGGTGGAAGTAGGTCTGTATCCACAAACTGAGTTGGAACAGTTGTCAGAGTCGCTAACGCTACCAGCCCAGGATCTCAAGCAGTGCATTGACATGACACTGTTCGCTTCACAAACCAACGAATCCCGTAAAAACTTGATGGGGGTGAACCTTTCTTCGAAGGAAGGAAACCTGACGAGGTGGTTGGCAACAGATGGCCACCGCTTGGCACAAGTACTCAAGGGAGTGGAATCTGCGTCCTTTGAGTCTGTTTCTGATGTGATCATTCCTCGCAAGGCGTTAGGAGAGATTCGTAAGGCGATCGAACTTTTTGGAGAAGAAGTCACGATCAGTTTCGATGATCGCGTGATGCAGTTTGTTGGTAGCCAGGTTTCTTTCAAGACTCGATTGATTGAGGGGAAGTTCCCCAATTGTGATCCGATCATTCCCAAGGACAATCATCTGGTAGCCATTGTTGATCGTGAACGTTTGGTCAGTGCACTGCGGATTGTCTCTTCTATCAGCTATGAAAAGCTCAAGCCGGTCAAATTAACCTTGACCGAGGGGAAGCTAAGGCTAGAGAGCGAAAAGGCCGAATATGGGGAAGTTAGCGATGAAATGGAAGCGGATTATAGCGGAGAAGACTTTCAGGTGGGATTCAACTCACGCTATCTGTTGGATGCGCTGGGAGTCATCCAGACCGAGCGAGTCAAGCTAGAGTGCAAGAACCCAATGAGCCCGAGCGTGATCAGAGCCGCTGACGATGAAGAATACCTCGCTGTCATCATGCCATTGCGCATTGAATGGTAATTCGTTCGCTGGAACTTCATCAATTTCGAAATTATCGCCAGTTGCAGGTTGAGTTTGGACCCGGTCTCAACTGGCTGCACGGTCAAAACGGCCAAGGGAAAACTAACTTGGTCGAAGCGATCGCCTACCTCTGTAATCTAGAATCCTTCCGAACTCGCAAGACGCAGCAACTCTGGTACAGCGAAGCCAACGCAGCTCGAATGACTGCTCTGCTAGAACAACAGCAGGTTTTGCGTCGAGTGCAAATTATCCTTTCAACCCGAGGTCGTCAGGTTTGGCTGGATCATGCCCCGTTCCAGCGCACTTCGGAATATGTCCTCTCCTTTCTGGCTCTGAGTTTTACTCCGGAGGACGTAGCGCTATTTCGAGGACCTCCTCAAGAGCGGCGGCGCTTCTTCAACAGAATCATCTCCACCCTGGATCCAGGATACTTCCGTCATCTTCAGGACTATACCAAGGTACTGGCTGAAAAAAACGCAGCGCTGCGGCAGCGCCAGGATCGTCAGCTCTCTGCCTGGAACCAAGTCCTGGCTCGTACAGGCTGGGAATTGATCCAGCGCCGAGCAGCCTTTGCCGAACAGCTGCTGTCTCACTTGGTGGAACTCTTCAGGATGGCTACTGGTCGACCAGAGCAGCTGTCACTGCGCTACCACCCTGCAGTCCAGTGTAGTGATGCGGAACAATTGGAGAAAATGATGGAGGAACAGCGGGATCGTGAATTGCAGTCAGGTTATGCGCTGATTGGTCCTCATCGTGATGATTACCACCTATTTCTAGATGAAAAAATTGACCGAGATTTTTTTTCTCAGGGAGAATTGAGAGTCACGAATTTGTCTTTAAAAATTGCAATAAATCAGCTACTATTCTCCCATTATTCCTTACATCCAATACTGATTTTTGATGATCTTTTCTCCGAGTTAGATGCGCAGGTTTCCCAACGTCTGCTCGGGCTCTTTGCACAACTGCAGAATCAGATCTTCGTAACTTCAACAACACGCCCAGAAAAATTAGATACGAAGAGTTGCAGTTTTCAAGTGGTGCAAGGGCAATTCATCTGAGTTTCCCCCTCTGCTCTGTTTCCTCTCTCCCCAGCAATCGCTGAACGAAGTAGCAGGAACCCGGACCGGTCAATGGATCGGTGACTCAGATTTCTTGTGCCCCCCTTTTCAATCCTCTATGGGTTTTCAGGAGTTTCTATGGAAGAAATAGCGCCAGCTACGACTGCTGCTTCCGGATATGGTGAAGACAACATTACCTTGCTCAAAGGGCTCGAAGCAGTACGCAAGCGGCCTGGAATGTATATCGGTGGTGTGGACTCCGCTGCACTACACCATCTGGTGTTCGAAATTGTCGATAACAGTATCGATGAAGCACTAGGAGGCTACTGCGACAAGATCGAGGTAATCCTGCATATCGATGGCAGTATCTCAGTTCATGACAATGGACGTGGGATTCCAGTGGGTATTCATAGGGATGAAGGAATCTCTGCAGTTGAACTGATCATGACGAAACTGCACGCTGGTGGAAAGTTTGACAACAGCAACTACAAAGTCTCCGGAGGTTTGAACGGAGTTGGAGCTTCTGTAGTCAACGCCCTCTCCAGCAAACTGGTTGTCGAGGTGGATCGAGATGGTCAATTGTGGCGACAGGAGTATGAGCGAGGAAATGCCAAGCAACCATTAGCTGCGATTCGAACCTCTGACAAAACAGGAACTCGCACCACATTCTGGCCGGACTCACTGATTTTTGAAGAGACCCAGTTCAGCTTTGCAATCCTTTCACAGCGCTTGCGTGAATTGGCCTTTCTCAACCGAGGAATCTACATCTCCATTCGGGACAACCGGAATAACGAATTTGCCGAATTCTGTTACGAAGGTGGAGTGGCTTCTTTCATTGAGCATCTCAATCAGAACAAAAATGTCCTCCACGAAAAGCCAGTTTATGTTGAGGGCAAACAAGAGGATCTCGAAGTAGAAGTAGCTTTCCAATACAACGAGAGCTATGTCGAGCGCATCTTCTCTTTCGTCAACAACATCAATACGACAGAAGGAGGAACTCACCTCTCT
>CAJXNF010000022.1 GCA_913056375.1 uncultured Pseudomonadota bacterium
TTTTTATTGGACTCTCCGTCGGAGTTCACTACACAGGGATTACTTTAGCCGAAGTACGTAGAGATATATTTGCTGGAGTCGTCTACAGCGTAGTCCTAGCCACAATAAGTGGCTGCTTTATCATGATGATCATCAAACTAGGGATCGCCTCAGAATTGAATGCGCTCTTGGCTTTTCTGGCAGGGGGACAGGCAGAAATGATGATGATCGCAGTTATCACCGGGGCCGATTTAACCTACGTACTGACTCACCACTTGACTCGCTTGATCTTAGTGGTGTTGGGAGCACCCATCGTTCATCGGCTTTTACCATGAGGAGGCTATCAGGTGCCGCTAATGCTCATCTTATTGATGCGGAAGGGAGGAGTTAGGATCGGGTTTCTTGTGTCAACTTCGCAGCCAATCAGATCAAGATTGTGCAACATCTGTTGGAAGGTGCTGGCAATAGTGAATTCACTGACAGGTTCTGCCAACTTACCATCACGGATCCAAAGCCCCTGTGCTCCCCGGGAATAATCACCTGTGGTAACATTTACTCCCTGGCCACTCATAGAGGTCAAATAAAGACCATTATCCACGCTACTGATCAACTCTTCTTCTGTATATTTTCCAGGCTCTAGCACTAGATTGGAAATACCACCTGCATGACCTGTGGATTCCATCTTTAATTTGTTTCCAGCATAAGTGGAGAGCATGTAATTAACTAGCTTACCATCTTCAATCAAAGTCAACGGTTTGGCGATGACCCCCTCACTGTCGAAATAACGACTTCCTAACATTCCTGAAAGCAGTGGTTGATCCGATAATTGGATTTGTGGATTAGCAACCAACTCGCCTAGCTTATCCATCAGAAAAGACTGTTTCCTGAAAACATGATCCCCCATCATCGCAGAACTGCAACTCGCTAAGAAGCTCCGGGCCATCTCCGCACTAAAAACAACAGGCACTTCGCAGGTAGGTGGTTTGATTGCCCCCAACTTGCGAAGCGTCCGTTGACATGCTTTATCTGCAATTGATTCAAGGGACTCTAACTTCTCCCAGAATCTTGCGCTGCTAAACCAGCCATCGGTTTGCTTTCTTCCGGTATTCAGTCCTGAAGTGGCTTTATCTTCTGTAACTACCGAAATGCCAACACTGTAGAGCGTTTTAGAATAACCGTCCAAGAACCCATTTGAATCAGCGTGCACTGTGTGAGAAACAAGGTCCGAATAGTAGGCCTGCTCAGAGCGTAAGCTAGACTCCAAAGCAAGAGTCTTCTCCTCTAACTCAATCGCCATCGCTACTTTTTGCTCAGACTGATGAATCGGAAAATCAGGATCTGAAAATTCCAACGTAACATCGGCACGTCCCTGTAGTTTTGGATCAGGAAGACTATAAAAAGGATCCTTGCCCATGAATGGCAAAGACTGCATGGCTGAACGCATCAATGGACGAAGAGTTTCCAACCGGAGGTCATTCGAAGAAATTGTTGAACGTTGCTGATCTTGACATAGTGTCACGTACATCCCAGCAGAGCCCGATTCCTTCAAAGATTCGATTTTTCCATCACGAACTTCCACCTGAAAGGAAACTGCGTTGACAAGCGAAGTTGAGACTTGATCGGCTCCCAGTTTCTTTCCGTATTCGACAATATTTGATGCCAACTGCTTGTACTGATCAATCACATTCCTCCTACAGTCATTTCTGAGATCAATACGGTTGGCAAGCCCACACCGACCGGTACACTCTGCCCATCTTTTCCACAGGTCCAAATCCCTTCACTGAACGCAAAATCATTCCCCACAAGACTAACCCGTGACATAGCATCTGGCCCATTACCGATCAATGTCAGATTCTTGATGGGCTTAGTTATTTTCCCCTTTTCAACTAAGTAGGCCACTGTCGGCACAAAGACAAAATCCCCATTTGAAATATCTACCTGTCCTCCACTGAAGGAAACACAGTAAATTCCCTGATCCACTGCCTCAAGAATCTCTTCAGGATCCGTTTCGCCATTGGCTAAGTAGGTGGTCGTCATTCTTGGCATGGGGTAATGCGCATACGATTCCCTTCGACCATTGCCTGTGGGCTCTAGATCATAGTGTGCAGCACTAATCCGATCATGCATGTAGCCCCGTAAAATTCCGTTTTCAATTAAGAGATTTTGGCTTGGCAGAAACCCCTCATCATCACAATTCAGGGCTCCCCGGTCATGGTCAATAGTACCCGTGTCATAGATCGTACAAAGGGGGGACGCTACCTGTTCACCAATTCGCCCACTGTAGGCCGAAGATCCCTTCCGATTGAAATCTGCCTCAAGTGGGTGACCAACCGCCTCATGCAACAAAATCCCAGATTGTGCTGGGCCAAGAATAACTGGCATTGAACCTGATGGAGCTTGTTCTGCTCCCAGCAGAAGAATTGCTTCTGCTGCTGCCTTTTTGCCGATTTGATTGGGATGATCCTCCGCTTCCAAAAAAGGCAGGCCGACTCTTCCCCCAACACCAGCAGAACCTGTCTGAACATTTTTTTCTTCTTGAGCAACACAATGCACATTCATTCGGAACATCGGCCGGACGTCACTCACAAAACGTCCATCAGAGGTCACGATTCTAACAATATCAACGGTATCTACCATTGAAACGGTGACTCGCTTGATTCGTGGATCGAAGTCATGGGCTGCTCGCTCTGCAGCTTGAATTTTCGTGATTTTGTCTGCCAGAGGGAGATCGGTTACCGTCCGCATCACAGGATAATGATTCGAGGGTTTTAACCTGTTGAATCGGTAGCCTTCGTGTTCTTTGACCGTAGCTGAGGTCGCAATTGAGGCTGCAGTTCGGGCCGCTCGTTGCATTGCATCCAAGCTGAGATCTTCACTGTAGGCATAACCCGTTTGATCTCCTTTCAGGACCCTCACGCCTACTCCTTTGGAGATGGAAATTGAAGAGTTTTTGATGATACTCTCCTCCATTACCACAGAGGTCCGGTAAGCGTATTCAAAGTACAGATCTGCATAATCACCTCCCCGGGAAAGCGCGGCTTGCAGTACCTGACGCATGTGGGAATCAGTCACCCCCATTTGGCCTTCAAATAGGGCCTTGGCCATTTGATCTGGGGTTCCAGTTGGAAGTTGCAGTACCGTTTCCTGCTCTTCAAGGAGTGCTTCTTCTTGGTCCATTAAAATTCCTGTAGTTGACAGGCTGCTGGGGGAAATCTCTATTGGCTAGAGTCCACGGCAAGTTGAAAAGGGCAAAAAAATGTTGTTCCTGAAACAAAAGACTTCGCAACTCAAAGTGATACGAACTGGTATCTTTCATGAAAGAGTGGCGAAAATTAGACCAACCCTCTTAATCTTCAGCTTGGCAACCCTGGTTATCTGGCTAGGTCTTCTCCCCAATGTGCTGGCAGGAGATGATCAATTACGTTACCAAAGATTTATGGCCGAGCAGAACCGCTATGGCAAGCCAAGACCGCGAACCGGAGATCGAGAGTCTGGCTATGCCGCTGAACATATGATCCGTAATAATCTGTGGTTTGTCGATGAATTAAAGTCTCCCCCCTACCGAGGGGCACGTGATCCCAATCTCTACCAACGGCACTTTCAGACCAGTCAGACTGTCAACAAAATGGTGCCGATTCCAAAAATTCGCCAAAGTGAGGCTGAGATCAACTCTGCTTACAAAGCCGCTGAAATGACAAGAAAATCTAATCGTTTTTCCCGTACCCCCCAAGATATCCAAGGTTTTCGACAAGCTCGCCGCAACTATTTGAATCGTCAACGCTGAAGAATTGAAAACTCCTTGCTCCGCCCTCGGATAACCCTTTGACATTTTAGAGGAGTCCGATAACTATTTCAGACTTCTCCTACAAACAAATCATTCGATCTTCGATGCAGAGCACCCATCTATCGCCCTCCACTCTTCTCTACGAAGGAAAAGCCAAGCAGCTTTTTTTGACAGATGACCCTCAAGTTCTGTGGGTTCGTTACAAAGATGACGCAACAGCTTTTAACGGACAGAAATTCGATAGGCTCCTTGGCAAGGGTGTTTTAAACAATTTGATCAGTGCCCAAATTTTCAAAGACCTCGCCGACTTTGGTATTCCCAGCCATTTCATTGATAGGGTCTCTGATATTGAACAATTGGTACGTCGTGTAGAAATCATCCCGTTGGAGGTCGTGGTCCGGAATGTAGTAGCTGGTTCTCTCGCGAAGAGACTTGGTTGGGAAGAAGGACGTTCCTTAAAGCAGCCAATTGTTGAATTTTACTACAAAAATGACGACCTTGGGGATCCCCTACTGACTGAAAATCATATTGACCTGCTTGACTTGGCCACAACCCAAGAAATCAAGGAATTGAGAGAAGGGGCTCTACAAATCAATGATTTTCTCACCAAAAGATTCAGCAAAATTGATCTACAATTAGTTGATTTCAAGCTCGAATTTGGTCGTCAGCCAGATGGGTCATTGATTCTTGCCGATGAGATTTCTCCAGATACTTGCCGACTTTGGGATGGAAAAACCAATGAAAAAATGGATAAGGACCGTTTTCGTCGTAACCTTGGGGGTTTAGTGGAAGCGTATCAAGAGGTTTGGAACCGATTACACGTGGGGAAAGATGCTTAAGGGGGTCATCACAGTGATGTTACAACCAAATGTGTTAGACGTTCAGGGCCAGGCTGTCCAAGGAGCTTTAAAGCATTTGGGCTTCGAGTCCGTGGAGAAGGTCCGTATCGGTCGCCAAATTGAAATGATCTTGCCCACAGAAGACCGCGAGGCTGCACGTCTCCAACTAAGGGAAATGGCGGAGCAATTGTTGGCCAATCCAGTGATTGAAGATTTCCAGATCGACATCCAGGAAGCTTGATGCATTGTGCCGTTCTCGTTTTTCCTGGTTCAAATTGTGATGTTGATCTCTACAAGGCAATTCTACAAATAAAGGGAGCAACTGCGGAATACGTCTGGCACACAGACACAGATTTGGACCGCTTCGATGTGCTTTTGATACCCGGGGGATTTACTTATGGTGATTACCTGAGACCTGGTGCTCTGGCTGGCGTCTCTCCAGTCATTGCTTCTGTGAAAAAAGCTGCCAATTCAGGCAAATTGGTTCTGGGGATTTGCAATGGATTCCAAATCTTAATTGAAGCAGGCTTGCTTCCCGGTGCTTTACTGCCCAATCAGAGTTTGCAGTTCATCTGTGATGTGGTCCCCGTAAAAGTGGTGCAGTCAAAATCCCCCTTCACTTCTAGCTACAATCATGGCGACCTCCTGAGACTTCCAATCGCGCATGGTTCAGGAAATTATTATTGTGACGAAGTTACTCATCAGGAACTGGAGTCAAACGGTCAAATAGCATTCTCCTTTCCCCCAGAAAACAATCCCAATGGTTCTCTCGCTGGAATCACTGGTTTGTTGAATGAACAAAGGAATGTCTTAGGAATGATGCCCCACCCGGAAAGAGCTGTGAAGCAGTGGCTTGGCAGTACTGATGGACTTAGACTCTTTCAATCCATGCTTGAACACCACACAGCCTGACTCAATGCCTCAGGAACCCTCCCCTCAGCAAATCGCAGAGCAAACAATCTATCGTGAAATGGGATTGAACCCGGACGAGTACAATCGGATTGTAGAACTCTTGGGCCGCCAGCCAAACTATACAGAAACTGGCATCTTTGCCGTCATGTGGTCTGAGCACTGTAGCTACAAAAACTCGAAGCCTTTGTTGAAGTTATTTCCGACAGAAGGTCCCCAAGTACTTCAAGGCCCTGGGGAAGGAGCAGGAATAGTTGACATCGGTGATGGGTGGGCAGTCGTTTTCAAAGTTGAGAGTCACAATCACCCCACGGCGGTCGAGCCTTACCAAGGGGCTGCGACTGGGGTTGGTGGCATCTTGAGGGATATTTTTTCCATGGGAGCACGGCCGATTGCACTGATGAACTCTCTTCGATTCGGCACGCTTGATAAAGCACATAACCGGTATCTGCTTTCCCATGCTGTCTCAGGAATTGCCGCATATGGGAATTGTATTGGTGTACCAACTGTTGGTGGTGAGGTCTTTCTGGAGACTTGCTACGATGAAAATCCTCTGGTCAATGTCTTCTGTCTGGGAATTGTAAAACACGACCAGATTCAGCATGGCAAAGCAAGCGGTCTGGGAAATCCCGTTCTCTATCTGGGCAATGCGACAGGCCGAGATGGGATCCATGGTGCGACCTTCGCTTCGGAAGAACTGAGTGAGGGATCTGCCAGCAAACGCCCTGCTGTTCAAGTTGGTGACCCATTTGCTGGTAAAAGACTGTTAGAAGCCTGCTTGGAAATTTACCAGACTGGAGCTGTGGTGAGTGTCCAGGATATGGGTGCAGCCGGATTAACCTGCAGCAGCACCGAAATGGGTTTCAAGGGACAAACTGGTATTGACCTAAACCTTGATAAAGTTCCAAAGCGAGCTGAATCAATGACAGCTTATGAGATTATGCTCTCCGAATCCCAGGAGAGAATGCTTTTTGTCATTGAAAAAGGTCGGGAGTCAGAAGTTCAAAAGATCTGTGACAAGTGGGAACTACCGAACGCGATTGTTGGAGAGGTAACCAACAACCAGCATTTGAGCTTATTCCAAGACGGTCAGCAAGTGGCAAACCTACCGCTTGATGCATGCTGTGAGCTGACACCCGTTTATCAGAGGGAAGCTCATCCTCCAGAAAAAGAGACGCTTCCAAAAAGTTCATCTCCAGAAAAAGAACCGAAGAACTACCTTGAAGTTCTAAAACAACTCCTTGTTCATCCAAATATCTCAGATAAATCTTGGGTCTATCAACAATATGATTCGATGGTGGGGACACGGACTGCTCAGGGGCCAGGAGGTGATGCTGCTGTCATCATTTTAGAAGAATGCCAAAAAGCTTTGGCTATCAGCATGGACGGTAATAGCCGCTACGTTGTTCTCGATCCATATTTGGGTGGACTGATTACAGTTGCGGAAGCTGCCCGCAACGTTGTTTGTGCTGGGGCGAGACCGCTGGCGTTGACCGATGGACTGAATTATGGTTCGCCTGAAAAGCCAGAAATTTTCTGGCAGATGCAGGAATCTGTTCGAGGAATGGCCGAAGCCTGTGAGTTTTTATCACTCCCAGTTACAGGGGGAAACGTCAGCCTCTACAATGAATCTCGAGGAGAAGCAATTTACCCAACACCAATCATTGGAATGGTTGGATTAATTGAGAATCTTAACCATATAACCCCCTCAAATTTTCAGAGTCTGGGTGATCAAATCTGGCTTCTTGGTGAGACTTTCGCTGAGTTGGGGGGCTCCTGTTACCAAGAGATCAGTTCAGGTAGAATCTTCGGCAACGCTCCTAAATTAGAATTGGATCGAGAAAAAAATCTTCAGGAAGCTGTTCTCGTTGCAATTGAAAGCGGCTTGGTTTCCTCTGCTCATGATTTATCTCTCGGAGGATTGGCCGTTGCACTTGTGAAAGCTTCTACCGAATCATTCACAGCTAGTGTAAGTTTTGAATCAGCTCTTCGGGCAGATGAATTTCTTTTCAGTGAAAGTCAATCACGGATCCTCCTAAGTATCCCAAATCAGTTTTCAGCATTACTCCAATCCATAATGTCTGAGCGCAAGATCCCTTCTTTGCTGATTGGTGAGGTTGTTTCTGATCAGTTTCGTATTTCTTTCAATGATGAACTGTTGATTCAAGATCAAATTCAATCTTTGAAAGCATGCTGGCGCGATGGCTTCCGAGACTACTTCACCAAAACTTGATTATATCCCATAAAATCCAACCAAAGGAGCCATGTCATTTTGGTTTGACGAAGATGGCCTGAACGAAGAATGCGGTGTATTTGGCATTTTCAATCATCCTGATGCCGCAGAATTAACCTATTATGGGATGCATGCTCTTCAACACAGGGGCCAGGAGAGTGCAGGGATTTGTGTAAGTGATGAAGGGGTTCTAAACGTTCGTCGCGGGATGGGCCTAGTTACAGAAGCACTGAATAAACAAACCCTTGAAACACTTCCCGGCTGTCATGCAATTGGCCATGTCCGCTACACTACCGCTGGTGCAAGTATTATCACTAATGCTCAGCCCCTTCGCTTTCGCTACACTGGTGGTCAAGTCGCCATTGCACATAATGGAAACCTCGTAAACGCTCAAAAGTTGCGTGGTGATCTGGAACGCAGAGGCTCTATTTTCCAAACCGATAGTGACACTGAGGTAATTTCTCACCTGATGGCCCAATCAGGGCTTAGTGTTGAAAAGGCTCTGCAAACTGCGTTGGTAGCAATCGAAGGGGCCTATGCGTTGGTTCTACTGACACCTGACAAACTGATTGTGGCCCAAGATCCACGTGGTTTTCGTCCACTCTGTTTGGGACAAATAGGTCAGAATTGTTGGGTCGTTGCCTCCGAAAGTTGTGCTTTTAATGTCATCGACGCTGAATTTGTGCGGGACCTACATCCGGGTGAAATGCTCGTTATTGATGAGCAAGGTCCCCACTCCACCCGTTTTGCTCCAGAATTACCCAGAACCCTCTGCTCCTTCGAATACATCTATTTCGCCAGACCCGACAGTGACCTTGGGGGAGTTAGTGTCCATCTTGCCAGAAAGCAACTTGGAGCAAAACTCTTCCAAGAATCTCCTGCAGAAGCTGATATTGTCATTGGCGTTCCTGACAGTGGTCTTTCAACAGCAATTGGGTATGCAGAGGCTTCAGGATTACCGTACGAGGTAGGCATGATCAAGAATCGCTACGTTGGACGTACATTTATCCAACCGAACCAGATCATGCGGCGGCAAGGAGTCAAAATGAAGCTCAGCGTCGTTCGGCAGGTGATTGATGGCAAACGGGTTGTCCTTATTGACGATTCGATCGTGCGAGGAAACACCTGCGGTCGTATTGTTCGACTACTTAGAGAGGCTGGTGCAAAAGAAATTCATATGCGAATTAGTGCTCCCCCAATTCGTCATTCTTGTGTCTACGGAATCGACACTCCAACTCGCTCTGAGTTGATTGCTGCGCAGCATTCAGTCGAGGAAATATCCAAAGAAATCGATGCTGACTCCTTAGCCTTCATCTCAGAACAGGGAATGATCGAAGCTATCGGAAGAGAGGACGCCGCTCCAAACCGAGGACACTGCTTAGCATGTTTCAATGGCAGCTATCCAACACCAACCTATGGTTCTGGTGAACTACAGTGAGCCGAGCATACCAACAAGCTGGGGTCAATATTCGTGCTGGAGATGAAGCCGTTGAGCGAATAAAAGTTCATGCTCACTCTACTCATCGACCGGAGGTTATTGGTGGCTTAGGTGGCTTCGGTGGGCTTTTTGCGCTAAATATCCAAAAATATAGAGAACCAATTCTTGTATCAGGGACAGATGGGGTTGGTACAAAACTTAAGCTCGCTTTTGAACTGGACCAACACAAGACCGTCGGAATTGACTTGGTGGCAATGTGCGTCAACGACATCTTGGTCTCTGGGGCTGAGCCACTTTATTTTCTAGATTACATCGCCTGTGAAAAACTCGAACCAGAAAAGATTGAAAACATTGTTGGGGGTATTGCAGAAGGTTGTCGGCAGGCCCACTGTGCGTTACTAGGGGGGGAAACTGCAGAGATGCCGGGCATGTATGCCCAAAATGAGTATGATCTTGCAGGCTTTGTTGTAGGGGTTGTTGAGAAAGAAAAACTAATCACAGGTGAAAGCATTACTCCTGGAGATTTGGTGATCGGTTTTGGCTCATCTGGCCTGCATAGCAACGGTTTTTCTTTAGTAAGAAAGCTACTAGCTGAAAAAGGGGTTTCTCTTGAACAATCCTTTCCTGACTCTGAAAGATCCGTAGGAGATATTCTTCTAACCCCCACAAGAATTTATGCTGGTCTTGCGTCTTCACTCAATGAAAAAGGATTGATCAAGGGCTGGTCTCACATTACAGGGGGCGGACTGATTGGGAACCTACCACGGATCTTTCCAAAAGGGATTTCTGCATGTATTGAGTTGGATCAATGGCCAAGATCAGAACTCTTCAAATGGTTGTTTGAGTTGGCAGATGTACCACCAGAAGAGATGTTTGAAGTTTTTAATATGGGAATCGGACTGATTGCAGTCATCGATGCAGGAAATGCAACTGTAGTTGAACAGATTTGTGATGAAATGGGAGAGACCGTATTTCCTTTAGGATTGATCGAAGAGGGTGAGCGAGCCATACGACTAGAAGGAAATTGGTAATGCGGCTAGCCCTGATGGCATCAGGTACAGGTAGTAATGTAGAAGTTCTCCTTTCAGAAAAACAAGCTGGGAACCTCCCTTCAGTTGATTGGGTAATATTAGGATGTGATCGCCCGAACGCACCAGTCATTCAAAAAGCTGAATCCCATAGTTTAAAGACCTGGGTTCACTCGCCAAGCGAATTTGCTAACAAAATCCAATATGAAAGATCGCTTCACCTAGTCCTCAGTAAACACGAGGTCGATGGAGTTGTTCTAGCCGGCTATATGCGCTTGATTGGCCCAACCTTACTTGAGCACTGGGAGGGACGCATCATCAATCTCCATCCTTCCCTGCTTCCCTCATTTCCTGGTCAGCACTCAATTCGAGATGCCCTCCAGTATCGAGTCAAGCTAACCGGATGTACCGTCCACTTTGTCGATGAAGGCGTAGATACTGGGCCTATCATCGCACAAGAATCTGTGCCTGTCTTTTCCGCTGATACAACAGAAACTCTTGCCAAAAGAATTCACCGAGCAGAGCACAGCCTTCTACCCAAAACTGTACGTCGTTGGAGCGAAGGAGGATTCTACTTGAAGGATAAAATTGTTCATTTTGTCGATGAAGTCGGAGAAACGATATGAAGGTCGCTGTCCTTGGAAGTGGTGGGCGTGAGCATGCTCTTGTCTGGAAACTGAGCCAAAGCCCAAGAATCAAAGATTTGTTTTGCGTCCCAGGAAATCCCGGCATTGCACAACTGGCAAAGTGTGTCCCGCTCTCACTCGATGATCACCAGAGCCTCATTCTTTGGGCAAAGAAAGAAGAAATCTCTCTAACTGTTGTAGGCCCCGAAGATCCACTCTCTAATGGGATCGTCGATAGTTTTCAGGCCGCTGGGCTTAAGATTTATGGACCCAACCAAAAGGCAGCGCAACTGGAAAGCAGCAAAACATTTGCGAAACAAATCATGCAGCTTCATGGAGTCCCAACCGCTAAATCAGCATCTTTTACAGAGTTGGGCTCAGCTTTAAGATATGTTGAGGAAAATGGCGCCCCCATCGTAATCAAGGCTGATGGCTTAGCTGCTGGGAAGGGAGTCACCGTGGCATCGAGTATCCGTGAGGCAGAAGTGGCTTTAAGGGCATCCCTTGAAAAAAATAGATTTGGTGAAGCAGGATCTACCGTCCTGATCGAAGAGTTTCTTGATGGCGAAGAGATGACCCTTTTAAGTTTCGTCAGTGGGCCTGATTACCTCACAATGGTTCCATCTCAAGACCACAAACCAGTTTTTGATGGAGATCTTGGGCCGAATACAGGGGGAATGGGGGCTTATTCTCCAGTTCCACACCTGGAGAAATGGCTCCCAGAAATTGAGGAAACCATCATTGATCCCATGGTGAAGGGACTTCAGCAGGAGGGCATTGATTTTCAGGGGATCCTTTACACAGGGCTGATGATCACCAAAGATGGCCCCAAAGTAGTAGAGTTCAACGTGCGTTTTGGGGATCCAGAAGCCCAAGTAATTCTGCCTAGACTCCAGAACGATCTTCTTGAAATTTTGGAGGCTTCAACCGCAGGCGGATTATCTTCTATAAAACTGACATGGAAGCAAGAAGCCTGTGTTTGTGTTATTGCGGCATCTGGGGGTTATCCGGGTGAGTACAAGACCGGTTTTCCCATTTCGGGGTTGAAATCCGGAGCGAATGACATGGTATTCCATGCAGGAACTAAAATTGTTGGGACAAACCTTGTGACTAATGGTGGTCGAGTCTTAAATGTCTCCTCATTGGGAGAGAGCCTTACACAAGCCCGAACTCGAGCATATGAGCGCTTACAGAACATACATTTTGAGAAAATGCACTATCGTACAGACATTGCATCCAAGGCCATCTAAGCCATATAGACCTTAATCAAACCAGTTTTTTGATCATTCTCGGATCGCATCCATGAACCAGCTGAGATTACATCTGGTGGTCAGTATTCTATTACTGTCAACCTCAACTTGGCTGGGTGCACAATCCCACCAAACTTCTGATTTCCCCCATTACTCAGGAAAGGTTCGTTTTTCTCTTCAACAAAAGCGTCTTGAAGGAAATCTTCGAATCCAAATTCCTAAGTCTGCCCAAGGCAAAGAGTTATTGCTAGCTCTGCCTATGAATCGTTTCGCCCAAAAAGATGCTCGGGGACTACGTCGGCCCAAAGAAACGCCAATCTTTGCGAAAACACCCTTCAGTGAAAATGATGATCCTTTGCTCCCCAGTGGTTTCAGTCCAGGAAGCATTGAAATCAAAAGTGTACGAAATGGAACTCAGCCTCTCAAATATCAACTCGAAGCAAACCCAGCGCTAGAGAACGGATACTCTGTCGAACACGGACTACTACGGATTCTTAATGAGGAAGAGATTCAAGAAATTGAGATTGAGTTTCAAACAAATTTCCCTGAGCGATATCAAGAAGGAATTGTTGATGGGATCTTGATGAGTGCCCTCTGGTATCCACAATTACTGATTCCCAAAGAATCTGGATGGGATACACGTTTAGATCTTCCCTCACCTGGAACTTTTGAAATTGAGTGGAATTCTGAAGAATCTGGCCAACTGATCAGCACACCTTTGGCAGCTGCAGTGACATCCAATGAACCAGTTTTATTACCTAAGACAAACCTACCACTGACTTCCTTCCCACTGATTTTTGGAAACAAATTCCAGAAGCATGAAGATGCACCACTCGTGGAATCATTCTATCAAAACAATTATGAGAGACGGGTTGGATTAATTCATGGCTGGACAGAAGAATTCGTAGCCTTTGTCGAACAGCGCTATGGTTTCAAGCCGCCATGGGATGAGCTTCGGATTGTTCAAGTCCCTGGCAGGAGTGAAGATGTGACTGTATGGAATAATGTCATCATGGTTCCCCAACCCCATTACGAGCGTAGCGAACTCCTTGATCGGCGCGTCATGGGACTTCTTAGTATGAAACTCAGTAAAATCTGGTTTGGCTCCACTTTATGGAATGATGAAGACACCCAGATGTGGTTAAGCCACGGACTACCAGCCTTTTTGAGTCTTCGCTTTTATGAGTTTAAGTATGGAAAGAACGGGGGCATTTTTGACTTCATCAACTGGATGAATCCAGAATTTCGAGAACATTTCATCGAAGAAATGGCTCGGAACAACGATCTTGAGTTGATAAAGCCGATTGTTACTTCCTTTCGGGAGAATCCAGCGACACAAGCTCATTTACGTGCAGTCAATTACAAAGCTGCCTCCGTAATCAGCATGCTTGAGTATGAGGTGGGAGAGAAAGCATTTTTGGGAGGACTTCAAAATTTTGTGAGGAAAGGCCAACAAAAGGTTGTGACTCACAATGATTTGCGGAGTCAGATGGAAATCGCTGCTGGAAAAGACCTGGACTGGTTCTTCAAACAATGGTTCGAAACAGTTGAACGCCTGGATTACGCTGTTGGAGAAACAGTATTTGAGGAATTGCCAAATGGTGAATTCTTGATTCGAGTTGAGGTTCAAAAGCTTGGCGATGCTGTAATGCCACTCGAAGTATTGTTACGTACTGACGATGAGAAAGAGCATAGGCAAAAAATTTTTAGTCAGCGCCCACTTTATGTTGTTGAGTTCCGTACACAATCCCCACCGGATGAAGTTTCGCTAGACCCTGCTGAATTCTTGCTTGAGACATCACGTGTCAATAATCACTCCTTCACTTTTTTTCGAATTCGTTTTGCCTTTGATTGGCACCGACAACGAGAACGCCTAATTACTTTTGTACCAGGTTTTACAAATAATGCCGTCGATGGGAATTCTTTCGGGGTTGGACTTCGTCACCGTGAAGGAGACACAAGCATTTATACAATTCCCGGCTATGGTACTCGTAGTGGTGATTTTCTTTATCAACTAGATCTTCAGGAAAATAATTTTCTTAGAAGGAATTTTTATGGGCAGCTACTTCTACAAAGAGTTGGTGGCATAGTTTCAAATGGCGTTTTTGCAGGCTACAGCGGGCCCAGATATCCTGATAAACCGTTCTATAATTTTAAGACGGGAATAGCATTAGAATATCTCTACTCTACCGCTGCTACGTCATCTGGGGATACAGGAAATTCTAATGTAATGACTCTTCAGTTCGATGGTTGGAATCAAGCTCGAGGAGATTATATCATCAATTTGAAAGCACTTGCAGAGCAACCATCCCAAGAGCTGGATACCAAGTACTCTTATACCCTCTTGTCTGAGCGACTTATACAGATTTTTGAAACCGGATTCCGTAGTAACATTCGCTGGGAGTTGGTACTCGGAAATACGCTCGGGGATTCCCCATCACAGAAGAAATTTTCTCTTGGTGGACCAACTAGTCTACGTGGTTTTCCACAAGCTGGCACACTGCAGCAGGATAACTATCTGTTGACTCGAGTAGATTACGAGTTCCCACTTATCACAACACCCTGGTGGGGAAATGTTTCCAGCCTGGGTCTTCAGGGAACTGTTTTCTTTGACCAAGGCCGTGCTTGGGGGGATGAACTAGCTTTAGGTGAGGCAAAAGATCGAAGGAACGTCGGGGTTGGAATTCGCTGGGGGGTAGATGCAGCCTCGTTGATTCAGATTCCTCTAAAGTTCGAAATTGCTTATCCCGTTGGGGATAAAGACTACAGAAGCCCCCAGTTCATTTTCTTCGGAGTGCTTACAGGAAGCTAAATAGATCAGAACTTCTCTTCCATTAAATCAAGATCGCTCTCTAAATCCAAACTCTCATCCAGTAACTCCTCTTCAAGAGCAGGGGTACCCACTGTTCTGTTATCGTAGAAAGCCTGCAAAATACTTTGAGCGATTGTTGAAAGATGTGTGGGACGAGTGATAACATCGATTGCGCCCAATGAGAGTAGGTGCAAACGATCATCAAGACTGATTGGCCCTGCGAAAACGATGAAAGGTATGTCTGGATGCTCCTCGCCTAGCCTCTGAATGACTCCAAGAATTTCATCCTCATTCGAGGTGGATTGGTTCAAAAGTACCAAATCCAAGGCATTTTCCCGTAACATTGGCCACAGATTCCCCTGCTTCTCCATCAGGCTCATTTTAAAGCCTGTTCTTTCGGAGAGGTATTGCATGATCATGTCGTTGTGAGGGCTATCTCGCTCTGTTACTAACGCAACTTGGCTCCCTGCATAGGTTTGTGCATGAAGTTCTGCATCAGGGAAGTGAGATTCTGACTGAGAGACATCAGCACTGGAGTTCTCTTCGGAGGATAAAACTTCTACGTTTTCTTCTTCGGAAGCAGATTCAGTGTCATCAACTTCTGTGGTCACTTCTCCAACAAAATCTGGGTAGTCCTGTTTTGTAGTGGTCTCAATGTACTTTCTGAGTTTCTCCTGTTCATTCACTGTAATGTCATTGAAGCGGACTGCCGCCTGATAATACCACTCAATGGGCCAGCACCAAATCGCGGTGCCCACAAGGGTGAAAGATGGTTCAAATTCAATACTGACCAGCTCACCCTCGGAAAGTGGATATTCGCAATGGAAACGAACACCGTTCAAGGAGAGATCTAAACCAGTGGCAATCGGATCAGACCACTCTTCAGTACTTACTTGGATGGTCTCCTCGAAAATGACTCGCAGGTACTGTCTTCGTTCCTCAGCCATAAAGCAATTGTTCCACTGAATGTTTTAGTTTGCTGTTGTACTGCCAAGTCAGCTCTGATTTAGAAAATTTCCCAGTCAGTATGACTTTGGCTCATAGCGATTGATGATGTGCATCTCTTGTTCCAGACTACAGGCGTCAATTTGGAAACCTGCAAGTGAAATCAGATGCTCTGATTGGAGACATTGCCAATATTGTTCAACAATTTCTTTAAGATTTCCAACAAGTGGTAAGATCATTGGAGGACGGTCGTATGTGGGAAGTGGCGATCCATTATGAAGATATGTAGTTAAACCAACTCCCAAACCCTCTGCAAATTGACGGTAGTGGTAAATGGCATGGTCTGATTCAGAGTTTACCAATTGACTCTTTCTCAGTGAAGACAGCCATATTTGAGGAGTTGGTTTGCGAAAATCTAGTACTCCAGAAATTCTTGGGGTAAAATTTGGATCGTCGGGCTCATGATATTGGTATTCCATGCCTTCTGCTAGGTTTTTTCCTTTTTTCAAGGATTCAACAATCACATCTGTTTGGCTACCATTGCTCACCACCAAAGTTTTGTCCCATCGCTTTATTGCATTGTAAAGA
>CAJXNF010000023.1 GCA_913056375.1 uncultured Pseudomonadota bacterium
ACAATTACAACAAGCAAAAAATGCAGATCAATGTATTAGATATCAACGTTTTTTATGGGATACATGGGGTTCAAGTAAAGATATATATTTCCAATTTATTGCTGGTGGCGTATACAAAAATGAATGGCTACCATTTATAAGAAGTAATTGTAATATTACAGTTCCGCATACCGGTGGAAATGGATAGTAACAAAAGAATTATTCTTTTTCGATTTTTAAATATATGTGTGATGCAGACCAGGCTATCATAATAAGTCCAAAAATAGCTTGTATACCTGAAACAATTCTAGCATTACCATAAAAATGAATATCTCCGATTCCCAAAGTCGTATATGTACTAATTGAATAATAAATTAAATCTTGAAATGAGACTTATCGATTTAAAAATGATGATAAATTAATAATAATGATAATGGCTAACACACCTAATTGGCCCAAAGTATGTAACACATTTAGATCCACAGGGTATTGTCTTCCGGTAAAAAATTCCACACGATTCATGGTAAACTGTGAATTTTCCACACTATTCATGGTAAAATGTGAATACTCTTCCATTGTGAATTAGTTTCAGGACTGGCCGTGAATTATGATTTGCATTTTTGAAAGTCGAGTAGTGAAGCTTGAGTGAAAATTTTGTGACTGCGAATTCCGAATTGTGCTAATCAAAAAAGATTTCACCGCAAAAAAAGAGTTATGATACACATACACAATCGCATTAGGATGTCTTAAGTTTCAAAAAAGTCAAAAAAATTAATTAATAAATTACATTCTTGAGAAAATTGCTTGTTGCCCCTAACTCTAACTGCTGATATAGTTCCGCTCGTTTTCCTGTGAACCCTCTAAACTAGAGAAGGCTATGAAAAAATTTTTGTTGGGACTGCTCCTACTCACTCCAAGTTCCATTCTTGCTCATGAGGGTCTGCATTCGCATCAAAATGAACTCATGAGTTCATTTTGGCACCCATTTCAGTCAGAATTTACACCCGCTGTTCTTGTTCTCGCAGTCATCATGATTTTAAGGGTTGTTTATCTTTCAAGAAAAAATAAGTGATCTAGTAGAGATTTTTGATCAAGTAAGATTCAATTCTCGTAAAACCCACCCCACTGTCAAAGTCTTGGGCAACTGATTATATTCTCATCATTGTCTATTCGGCCCTAAGGGGTCGAATAACCACCCCACCCCTTGGATCATTGACGATTCAAGCCGATCACAAGATGGTCTGGAATTTGTTGTTGGACCAAATTCTTTCAACTCAAACTCTGAGTGAAGGCTATTTAATTCCATAAATTAAGGAGTGCACCATGCGATTTCTGACAATCCTCTTAGCAACGATCCTCTATGTGACATCCGCCTTTGCATTGACACCTATCAAATTTTCTTTGGATTGGAAATTTGAAGGTCCTGCAGCGCCGTACTTTGTTGCCCTGGATAAGGGATATTTTGAAGCAGAGGGAATGGATGTGACCATTGACACTGGCCAGGGTTCTCTAGAAGCCATTCCTAGAGTCACTGGGGGGGCGTACGAATTTGGTTTTGCTGACATCAATTCACTCATCAAATTCCGAGACAAGAATCCGAACATTGATCTCAAAGGAATTTTGATGGTCTACAACAATCCACCATTTGCAATTATTTCACTCAAGAAAAGCGGAGTGATGAAGCCCAAAGACCTGGAGGGAAGAATCCTTGGTGCTCCCGCTCCTGACGGTGCTTATGCCCAATGGAAAGCCTTTGTGGCGGCAAACAACATAAAGGCGAAACAGGTGACCATTGAGAACGTTGGATTTCCAGTGCGAGAGCCGATGCTTGCAGCTGGCGAGGTGGATGCGATCACAGGTTTTTCATTCTCATCCTTTTTGAATCTGAAATCTAAAGGAGTAAAGGAAGAAGATATCAATGTGATGTTGATGTCGGATTATGGGCTTAAGCTCTATGGAAACACGGTGATTGTGAATCCAGATTTTGCTGCTGAAAACCCACAACTCGTAAAAGGATTTGTCAGAGCAATTATTCGTGGCTGGATGGATACGATTGCAGATCCCAACTCAGCTATTGATCACTTGATGGAACGAAACAAAATTGCTCGTCGTAACGTTGAATTAGAGCGCTTGGAGATGGCGATTCGTGACAACGTGATAACGGCTGAAGTAAAAAAGCGAGGTTTTGGGGATGTGGAAGGTCAGCGACTATCTGAATCAATTAACCAAGTTGGTCTAACCTATGACTTTTCAAATAAACCAACTGCGGCTTCGGTCTTTACAAGTGAGTTTCTGCCTGCAATGAGTCAAAGGAAGGTCAACTGAAGTGACCCATTTCGTCGATATTGACGAGGTTTCAGTATCGTACAACTTGGGCGAACCACCTGTGTTGGAGGGGGCTTCGCTCCAGATGTCCAAAGGTGAATTCGTCGCCCTTGTAGGACCTAGCGGCTGTGGCAAGTCAACATTTATGAAGCTGATGTCTGGCTTGCTCAAGGCAGATCAGGGATCTGTGGTGGTTGCGAATCAAGAAGTCACTCGCCCCTTGGGTAATGTTGGGATGGCATTTCAGAACTCTGTGATGCTTCCCTGGCGAACGACCCTCAACAACCTGTTATTACCCTTGGAGATTGCAAGACCCCATCGAGAAACTTTTCGTCAAAACCGGGAAGCTCACGCCAATAAAGCGATAGAGTTACTGAGTTCCGTTGGGTTGGAAGATGTTGCTGAAAAGTTCCCTTGGGAGCTTTCAGGGGGTATGCGTCAAAGAGCTTCACTTTGTCGAGCTCTGATCCACGAACCTGAAGTACTGATGCTTGATGAGCCTTTTGGGGCTCTTGATGCCTTTACCCGTGAGGAGCTCTGGTGTGTGCTGCGTGACCTCTGGCAAGAAAGAAAATTTACAGTTTTATTGGTTACTCATGACTTGATCGAATCGGCTTTTTTGGCGGATAGAGTCTTGGTGATGAGTAATCGACCTGGTCGGGTGATCATGGAACTTGAGATACCTTTTAAAAGGCCTCGAGATCTGGACATTCGTTTTGAAAAGGAATTTGTTGACATCGTTCACCAGCTGCGAGACCAAATTCGAACCGCAAGAGCAGCCTAATAAATGGAGTTGATGCAAAAGCGTACCTTAGAAAGATTGGCACCATGGTTCGTCACAATCTCCATGTTTCTTCTTTGGGAAATTATCTGTCGATTGGGGGGGATTCCTGAATATTTCCTGCCAGCTCCAACTGTTATCTTTGATGCGATGCTTACATTTCATGAGGCACTCATTGAAGACTCTCTCTACACTTTGCTCTCTACTTCTCTGGGGTTTGGGATTGCCGTTGTTTTTGGGTTATTGCTCGGATTGTTGATTGGTTGGTCTAAAACGATCTACCGAGGGCTTTATCCAGTGATGGTTGGTTTCAACAGCGTTCCAAAGGTGGCTGTTGTCCCAATCCTAGTATTGTGGTTCGGAATAGGCACCGTGCCCGCTGTACTGACGGCTTTTCTGATTTCTTTTTTCCCAATCGTAGTGAATGTAGCCACCGGTCTAGCTACGACTGAACCGGAGTTGGAAGACGTCTTGCGGTCATTGGGGGCCAGCAAGCTGGATATTATGTTGAAAGTAGGAATTCCCGGAGCGATGCCCTTTTTTTTTGGATCTCTCAAGGTTGCCATCACTCTCGCATTTGTAGGGGCAGTTGTTTCTGAAACTGTTGCTTCGAATCATGGGGTGGGGCATCTGATGCTCTCAGCCCAAGCAAATTTTGAAGTCCCCCTTGTCTTTGCTGGTTTACTGGTCCTGGCTTTTGAAGGAATCGTCATGTATGCCATTTTCGCTGCAATTGAGCAGCGTACCGCAAAATGGGCCTACCGGAGCCATCAGTGATTGAAGCACATCTTCACGAATGGTTGAATCTGGTGGTTCGCTGGATCCACATGATCACTGGGATTGCTTGGATAGGGGCTTCATTCTACTTTAATTGGGTTGAGGGGCAGCTGAATCGAAAAGGTCCCAATCCACCCGGTATTGCTGGAGATTTGTGGGCGGTTCATGGAGGGGGATTCTACCATTCACAGAAATATCAGGTAGCTCCGGAAAGGCTTCCGGAGAAGCTTCATTGGTTCAAGTGGGAAGCTTACATGACCTGGGTCAGTGGGATGGCACTGCTGATCATCGTTTATTTCTGGCAGGCCGAATCCTACATGGTAGATCCTTCGGTCGCTGATTTGTCGGGCTGGCAAGCGATTGCGATTAATCTGAGTGCGATGCTCTTAGGCTGGCTGATTTATGATCAGCTGTGTCGGTCTCCTTTTGGCCAGCACAACGATTGGATGCTTTACTTGTTCATCATTGCATTACCAATTGTTGCCTGGGGGTTGGGTCAATTTTTGAGTGGCCGGGCCACCTACATCACCGTGGGAGGGATGATTGGTTCGATGATGGTAGGGAACGTCTTCTTTGTGATCATACCGGTACAAAAGAAGATGGTCGGGGCAATGCTGGCTGGTGAGATCCCTGATGGTAAAATGGGAAAGCAGGGTCTTCAACGCTCCAGACACAATAACTACCTGACACTCCCTGTTTTGCTGATCATGATCAGTAATCATTTCCCAACGACCTTTGGCCATTCCTACCACTGGTTGATTCTAGGTGCGCTTTCAGTGATTGGAATTGTCGTCAAGCACTATTTCAATTTACGCCACCAGGGGAATCCTCCAAATTGGCTTTTGCCAAGCGCAGCTCTAGCAACCGTTGCCGTTTTGATTCTCTCCGGCCCTTGGATGAGAGAAACGACTCTGACTGCCCAAATGGTTAGTGACAATCAAGCGATCAGCATTGTCCAGCGTCGATGCACTTCTTGTCACGCTGCTATGCCAACCCAACCGGGTTTCACTGCTCCACCAAAGGGCGTTATTTTGGAGACTGTCGCTCATCTTCGACAATATGCTGCTCAGGTACAGGCTCAGGCAGTTACCTCAAATATAATGCCCCTGGCAAACCTGACTGGGATGACTCAGGACGAGCGAAATCAACTGGGTGGATGGCTTCAACAAAATCTATGAGTTTAAATTTCAAATATTTGAAATGAAACGCGATTACGTATTCTTCTTTTGTAATGGTCAACCAATTCGGGTGAAAGGCTTGGCGGCCTTTCAGACTCTTTCAACTTGGCTTCGTAAAGACAAACAACTAACTGGAACAAAGGTCGTTTGTGCAGAAGGAGATTGTGGGGCTTGTACGGTCTTGTTGGGGTATCCGAGTTCAGAAAATATTAAATACGAAGCTGTCAATAGCTGTATTTTGAACGTCCACCAATTGGATGGACTTCACGTCATCACTATCGAAGGTTTAGCCTGGGGAGAACGACTGCATCCGGTTCAGCAAGCAATGCGAGATGGGTTTGGGTCACAATGTGGCTATTGCACTCCTGGAATCGTCATGGCATTAGCCGCAAATGCTCTGCAAGATTCAGAATCCACGAGAAAAAGGTTAACTGCGAAAGAAGCACTGATTGGTAATCTCTGCAGGTGTACAGGCTATGAAGCGATCATTGATTCTGCGGAAGCCTCTAAAAAAATTATTTCTTGGAAACTTGCTGACCAATATCCTCCTGGCGCAGTCATAAAACAACTCAAGGAAGAGACAAAGATTCCTTTTGAATTGCAAGAAATTGATCCGACGCTAGATCAGGAAATAGAAAGAAAGTGTTGGAGGCCAAGAACACTAAAAGACGCCGTAGAAATCAAACGCATGCACCCAGAAGCTCGATGGTTGGCTGGGGGAACTGACCTATGTGTCCAGATTAATAAAGAAAGAATCGATCCCAAAGAATTGATTGCGACAAGCGAAATTCCTGAATTGTGTGGGATCCGAGAGGAAGGGAACCACCTGATTTTTGGCGGAAATGTCAGTTGGAGGGAATTGGAAGAGTGGGCTCAAGTAAATTGGCCTAATGTAAAAGACATGTTGGATCTCTTCGCTTCTCCTCAAATCCGCAATCGTGGGACTATTGCGGGTAATCTGGCCAATGCCTCACCGGTCGCTGACAGCTTACCTTGGCTATACGTGAGTGAGGCGGAAATTGGCACTTGTGATGGTGAAAAATGGCGTTGGATTCCCATCGAAAAGTTTTATAAAGGCTACAAACAACTAAATCTTCGACAATTTGAATTGATTGGAGCTATTAGAATTCAAAAATCTCATCAGAGTTTGTCTCAGCGCTTATTTAAGGTCTCCAAGAGGAGAGATTTGGATATCTCCACATTCACAGCGGCTATCCAATGGCAAATAGTTGAAGGCCGATTCCAACAAATTAGATTGGCGTATGGGGGTGTGGGGCCAACCGTCATTCGTCTTCACAAAACGGAAAAAGTCCTTTTAAGTAAACCATGCACGAAGGACTTAATTGAAAAAGCTGGTAAAATAGCTGCGGCTGAAATCAGTCCAATTTCGGATGTACGGTCATCAAATCACTACCGAAATCGTTTGGCAGAGACGATTCTGAAAAAATTCTTTTATGAAGAAATTTTGCTGACGGCATAATGAAACAATTGGAAAGTTAATGACAAGGCATGGAAACGGGTAAAAGTCTTGCCCACGACTCTGCAGAAATGCAGGTCACTGGGTCAGCACTCTACACAGACGATACTGTCGAAAATGCAGGTGAGTTATTAGTAAGCTTTGTTGGCAGTCCAGTTGCGCATGGGTTGCTGAAGGGAATAGATTTCAGCAGCCTGCATCGGATTCCTGACTTTGTAGGGGCCTTCACTTGGCAAGATATACCTGGAGCGAACTTGTTCGGGCCTGTGATTGCTGATGAACCGTTCTTGGTGAAAGATGTCTGTGAGTATGTTGGACAGCCAATTGTGGTCTTAGCAGCCGAAAATGCTAGTGCGCTCAGGAAAGCACGCCTGCAGGTTCAGATAGAAGTTGAGGAAAAAACTCCATGGTTGACGATTTCACAGGCACTCAAACAAAACTCCTTCTTGGGTACTCCCCGAGAGATCAAGTGTGGGGACTTTGAAGGAGCTTGGCGTCAAGCTGACCATCAAATTGAGGGTGTCTTTTACAGTAACGGCCAGGAGCAATTCTATCTGGAGTCCCAAGCGGTTATAGCCCATCCAGGCGAGGGCAATGAGATCTTGATTCAGGCGTCGACACAAAACCCAACAGAGCTTCAGGAAGTTGTGGCTCACATGCTTGGAATTGGTTTCAATGAGGTTGTCTGTACCTGTCGTAGAATGGGAGGAGCCTTTGGAGGAAAAGAGACCCAAGCTGCTCTGCCAGCATTAATGGCTGCTCTGGTAACGAAGAAAACTGGAAGATCAGCACGCATTGCTTACGACAAAGACACGGATATGCACGTCACTGGGAAACGACATCCGTTCCGAAGTAAATATCAGGCTGCAGTTGATAAGGAAGGGAATCTTTTGGGCCTGAAAGTCGAGTTGCATTCCAATGGCGGAGCTTACACGGATCTTTCATTAGCCATTATGGAGCGAGCTCTGCTGCATGTTGATAACGCTTATTTCATCCCAAACATATCGCTTAGGGGTCAGGTCTGTAAAACTCATCTTCCGCCAAATACAGCTTTTCGAGGATTTGGAGGCCCGCAAGGAATGGCTGTGATTGAAAACTTGATGGACGATATCGCAGCAAAATTGAGGTGCGACCCTTATGAGATTCGTAGTCAAAACTGCTATGGAAATTCTCCAAGAGATCTCACCCCATACGGTCAGAGGGTCGAAAGTCGGTTGCCTCAAATTCTGAATAAACTCCATGAAAGCTCTGATTATGAGACAAGGCTTGAAAAGATCAGGCATCTTAACGAAACATCTCTGACTCATCTTCGGGGAATTTCGCTAACGCCCATGAAGTTTGGGATATCCTTTACGGCTACTTTTCTCAATCAGGCGAATGCACTCATCAATATCCTGAAGGATGGCAGTGTACAGGTTTCAACTGGTGGAACCGAGATGGGTCAGGGTCTTACGGTTAAAATCCGTCAGATCGTAGCAGAGGAACTGGGAGTCCCCTCAGAGCAAGTCAAGTACATGACGACCTCGACGGAGAAGAATCATAATACCTCTCCTACAGCCGCCTCTGCTGGCACAGACCTCAATGGAATGGCAGCTGCCAATGCTTGCCAAGCCATACGGTCCCGTCTGGCTGACTTTGCCGCAGAACTTTTACAAGATCCCAAAGTTGGACTTTCTAAATCTTCAGAAGCTATTGAATTTTCTGAGGGCAAAGTTTGGGATCGGAGGTGCCCTGAGAAAAAGATAACCTTTGGTGAATTAGCCCTGCAAGCTTACAGAAACCGCGTCAATCTGGGCGAGAGAGGATTTTATAGAACTCCGGGTGTTGGATTTAATCAAGCCACAGGAAAAGGTAGCCCATTCCACTACTACACTACAGGGGCGTGTGTTGCTGAAGTAGAGATTGATCGATTCACAGGCCAATGGACCTTAGAAAGAGCCGATTTGTTGTTAGATATTGGCCATTCTATCAACCCAGGTATCGACAGAGGACAGATAGTTGGGGGTTTCATCCAAGGTTTGGGTTGGGTGAGCATGGAAGAACTTCGCTACCAACAAGATGGAAAACTGCTGTCGTATTCCCCTACTTCATACAAAATTCCCAACGTTGGAGATCTTCCGAAAGATCTCAGGATCGAACTCTACGAGGATCCAGAACCGAAAGGGAGCATTCGCAAAAGCAAAGCTGTGGGGGAACCCCCCTTAATGCTTTCACTTGCCGCATTTACCGCAGTCAAACAGGCACTTGGTCATCTTTCACCTGGCAAGGCAGTTGCCTTGGCAATTCCTGCAACCTCTGAAGAAGTTCTACGATGTTTCAACTGGTTGGAAGACCCTGAGGCAGCCTGGGGTCTAACCAATTCAGAAATCCCTTTGATTCCTAAACCAGGACAATCTCAAACGAACATGGCTGAAAAAGTAGCTTAGCTAAACTTTAATTAATTGGGGAGAAACGTTTGTCTGAAAAAAAATCACTGACGAGAGAAGCTCGAGATGTGGAATTGGTTCAACTCTATAAAAAATATGGCCAAACTACAGCTGTCAATGGAATTAGCCTGAAGATTCCAGCCGGAAGTTATTGTTGTTTGGTTGGACCAAGTGGCTGTGGAAAAACATCTACCTTGAGAATGATTGCTGGGCATGAAGATGTGAGTGAGGGCTCAATCCTCTTGGGTAACAAGGAGATTAACGAAGTACCTCCGGCAAAGAGAGAGACAGCGATGATGTTCCAGAATTACGCGCTCTTTCCTCATCTGAATTGCCGGGATAACGTTGCCTTCAGTTTGAAAATGCGAGGAGTTGAAAAAAATGAAAGGCAAAAAGTTGCTGATGAATACCTGGAATTGGTCCACATGTCTTCTTTTGCAGAGAGAATCCCAGCGCAACTCTCGGGTGGACAACAGCAGCGTGTTGCTTTGGCAAGAGCTTTGGTCACGCACCCCTCTGTGCTTTTATTAGACGAACCCCTTTCCGCATTGGATCCTTTTTTAAGAGTGAAGATGCGAGCAGAACTAAAGCGCTTACAGGTGGAATTGGGGATTTCCTTTATTCACGTGACTCATAGCCAGGTTGAGGCACTTGCTCTTGCTGATCAGGTCGTTGTGATGAACCAAGGGAACATCGAGCAAGCTGGAACGCCCAGAGAGGTGTTCAATCAACCAAAGAGTGAATTTGTCGCTAAATTTGTGGGAGGACACAATCTACTGAAAGCAAAATTTGAAAAAAAATTATCAGAATCAGAGGCTCTCTTGAGCAGCCAGGAGGGCTTTAGCTATCTGGTTCCTTGGACTGCACCGGACACCCCGTCAGGTCCAGTAACATTTTCACTTCGTCAGGACTGTATCCGACTGGATCAGCCCTCGGAGGAAACCCCACCTCCAAATGAGGTGCGTGGTACTGTTACGGCAGTTGAGTACAAGGGAACCAGTTTGAGTGTGACACTCCAACTCGACGGGGAGCAGGAACTGGAAGTCACACTACCCGAACAACTGCTTGGGCAGTTGGATGTTTCCTATGGTAAACAGCTTGCCGCAAGCTGGAAACCGCAGGATTTGTGTCTGCTTAATTAATTTATCCCTTTCTTCCGGAGAG
Organism: uncultured Pseudomonadota bacterium; assembly: GCA_913056375.1. GTDB lineage: Bacteria > SAR324 > SAR324 > SAR324 > NAC60-12 > JCVI-SCAAA005. Next base: position 10,108 of record CAJXNF010000023.1, read on the forward strand.
ACACTATGAAGAATCCCACCACCCCAAACTCTCTTTCACGACGTGATCTTCTCAAACGTGGAAGCGCGGTCGCACTAGGCGCCGCTGTTGGATCTCAGGCCATCACAGGTTTCCCAACAATCTGGGCCCAGAATATCAAGAATGTCACTCTTCGACAGTTTGGAACTGGAGTTTCCAACATTAACGCAATTGCTCAGAAGGCAAAGGAAGATCTTGGCATCACCCTAGAGATGACTGCTCTGGACACTGATGCTACAGCTCAGCGTGTTGTTACGCAGCCAAAGAGCTTTGACATTGCAGATATTGAGTACTTTACGTTGAAAAAGGTATGGCCCAGCGGGAACATGCAGCCGATGGACATCAGCAGGCTAAAGTACTTCGACCAGATTGCTGGAACTTTCAAGGATGGTAAATTGACACCATCGTCTACAATTGCTCAAGGGACAGCCCCCCACACCGTCAGTTTCACTGATGGTCCAAATTCACAGAGTTTTTCAAAGTCAATGACCAACTGGTACACCATGGTTCCGACAATCTACAATGCGGATACCTTGGGAATTCGACCAGACCTGATTGGCCGCCCGATCAATAGCTGGACTGAACTTTTGAATCCAGAGTTTAAGGGTAAGGCTTCTATACTGAATATCGCATCCATCGGAATTATGGACGCTGCGATGGTCTGCGAAGCTATGGGTGAAGTTCAGTATGGTGACAAAGGAAACATGACCAAAGACGAGATCGACAAGACCATGGCGATCTTTACCGAGGCTAAGAAAGCTGGACAATTCAGAGCATTTTGGAAGACCTTTGACGAGTCAGTGAACTTAATGGCATCGGGTGAGGTTGTCATTCAGTCAATGTGGTCACCTGCAATCACCAAAGTCCGCTCAATGGGTCTACCTTGCGTCTACCAGCCACTGAAAGAGGGCTATCGCTCTTGGGGCGGTGGCCTTGGTTTATCCAGAAACCTCTCTGGCCTGGAGTTGGATGCTGCTTACGAATACATCAACTGGTATCTTTCAGGTTGGGTTGGTGGCTTGTTGATGCGTCAAGGCTATTACTCAGCTGCACCTGAGACATCAAAGCTACATATGTCAGACGACGAATGGGGTTTTTGGTATGAAGGTAAAGCCGCTAAAAACGACATAATCGATCCGTTCGGAAACAAAATGGAACCCGCAGGTGCTGTCAGAGACGGTGGCTCGTTCCTTGAGCGAATGGGTAACGTCAAATGTTGGAACTCGGTGATGGATGAGAACCGTTACATGGTTCGCAAGTGGAATGAGTTCATCGCTGCTTAATCAATAAAAAAGGGGGCTTCGGCCCCCATATGTTTTGGATATCGTGGATCGTCAATCTCCTCTTTCAACTCTGCTTCAGATTTCACCGATCAGCTTAATTCTGGGATTTTTTCTGGTTTTGCCGATTGGAACAATTCTCATCGTTAGTTTTTGGGACTATAACGATTTCTCATTTTTCCCTGACTTTGTTTGGACAAACTACTCTGATGCTCTAGGGTCAAATGTAACCTACAAGACCTACTTAAACACCTTCTGGTACGCTGGTCTGACTTGGTTTTTTACATTCCTCATTGGCTTCACAGTAGCTTATTTTCTCGCATTTCATATCCATACTACACGCTGGCAAATTGTTTTATTCCTGATTTGTACGATTCCATTTTGGACCTCCAACATCATTCGTATGATTTCCTGGATTCCTTTTTTGGGTCGCAACGGAGTTTTCAATACTATGCTGCAGTCCATTGGTTTGATAGACGAACCCTTGGAATTCCTTCTTTTTTCTGATTTTTCAATCGTTTTGGCGTTTGTTCATCTTTACGCCTTATTCATGGTGGTGCCGATCTTCAACAGCATGATGCGAATCGATCGTTCTTTGATTGAAGCTGCCATTGATGGTGGTGCGAATGGCTGGCAGATGCTCACAAATGTTGTAATTCCCCTTTGTAAACCAGGAATTGCTATTGGTTCTATCTTTGTAGTTACCTTGGTCATGGGGGACTACATTACAGTTCGATTAATGGGTGGAGGACAACGAGCTTCTGTTGGGGTGATGATGTGGAATGAGATCTCTCTACTACTATACCCAGCTGCAGCGGCTCATGCAGTTGTTCTGTTGGCAGTCGTCCTAATTATGGTTAGCCTGATGATGCGGGTTGTTGATTTGAAGAAGGAGCTTTGATGCATAAAAAACGTCCTGCAAGCTTCTACTGGTTAGCCATCTTTTTCGGTCTATTTGTATTGTTCTTGTACGGCCCAATTTCCGCGATTGTGATTTTGTCTTTTCAGGGGCCAAACGGTGGGTTGACGTTCCCGATGAACGGGTTTTCAATCCATTGGTTTTTTGCCTTATTCGGTGAGCAGTTGGTGGGTGATTTTGAGACTTCATTCTTAAGATCACTGCAATTGGGCCTGATTGTGATGGCATTGACTGTGGTCATTTCACTGGTTACAGGTCTGGCCTTCCGCAAGAAATTCTTTGGCTCAAACCTGTTATTTTACACTACAGTTGCGAGCCTGATAGTACCCTCTATTCTGGTCAGCCTAGGAATTGGTCTAATCTTTAATATCATGGGTTGGGAGGTGTCCTGGACCACTTCGGGTTTAGGTGCACATCTCACTTGGACACTCCCATTTGGTTTTTTGATCATGATCGCCGTTTTCAATCGATTCGATAAGTCGTACGAGGAAGCTGCCAGGGACTTGGGGGCTTCCAACTGGCAGACAATCCGCCATGTTGTCCTACCGATCATTGGACCAAGTTTGATTGGTGTGGCCCTTTTCGGGTTTACTCTATCTTATGATGAATTCGCTCGAACTCTGATGACATCAGGAGTCAAGAACACCCTTCCTCTAGAAATCTTTGGGATGACAACGAATGTAACCACTCCAACCCTCTACGCTCTTGGAACCTTAACAACCTTCTTTTCTCTTTTCATGATTCTGACTGCGATGGGAGTTTTGTTTTACCTAAGAAGACGCCAAGAAAGCCATGGTTCTGATGCAGGAAAAGGGGTCTGATGAAACTCTTGTTGGTCAACCCAAACACGACCGCATCCATGACAGAGAAAGCTGCGATTGCAGCTCGTTCTGTGGCTAGCTCAGGTACAGAAATTCTAGCTTCCAATCCCTCGGATGGACCAGTGAGCATTGAGGGATACTACGACGAAGTTTTTAGTATCCCTGGGCTTTTGGAAGAAATTCGTAAGGGCGCTGTGGCTGGCTGTCAAGGGACAATCATCGCCTGTTTTGATGACACTGGACTTGATGCCGCACGTTGTCAGGTTGCGGGCCCAGTAGTTGGTATTTGTGAAGCGGCAGTTCATATGGCATCAATGGTGTCAAATTCCTTTAGCATCGTCACCACACTCAATCGTTCTGTGCCAGCACTGGAAGGACTTGTTTTGAAATATGGGATGGAGCGACATTGCCGAAGAGTGAGAGCTTCAGAAGTTCCCGTTTTGGATTTGGAGGATCCGAATTCTGGAGGCAGAAAAAAAATCAGAGACGAAGTCGCCCTAGCTTTATCGGAAGATCGAAGCGAAGCGATTGTGCTTGGTTGTGCCGGGATGGTTGATTTGGCAAGAGATCTCTCTGAAGAATTTCAAGTTCCTGTGATCGATGGAGTTACCTCTGCAGTCAAGTTGGTAGAAAGCCTTGTGTCTCTTGGCCTGCAAACCAGCAAACGTAATGGTTATGCATTTCCTCGAGCGAAAACTTACTTGGGTCGTTTCCAAAGTGACCAACCCAGTGGCCGAATTTGTTAGTCTTTGCCTCAATTTGGGAATCTAATGGGATTAAATCATTCATGTCCTAGGGACTTGTTGGGTTACGGACCTGAACCGCCAGATCCAAAGTGGCCAAATCAAGCCAAGGTAGCTGTTCAATTTGTGCTCAACTACGAAGAAGGTGGCGAAAATTGTGTGCTCTATGGCGATCCCCACTCTGAAAGCTATCTTTGGGAAATAGTTGGTGCGCCCGGTTTGGCCGGTGTTCGAAACATGAATATTGAGTCGATCTATGAGTACGGTAGCCGCTCTGGAGTTTGGCGAATTCTAGGGCTATTTCGTGAGCATGGATTGCCTCTTACAGTTTATGCTGTTGGGATGGCCCTTGAAAGAAATCCAACAGTTGCAGCAAGAATGCTCGCTGATGGTCATGAAATCGCCACTCATGGTTACCGATGGATCGATTACCAGTATGTAGGTGAAGAAACTGAAAGAGCCCACTTAAAAAAAGCCATTGAAATACAGCAACAACTCACGGGTATCCGACCGCTTGGTTGCTATATTGGGCGAATCAGCCCAAATACTCGTAGGATCGTTGCAGAGGAAGGTGGGTTTCTTTACAACTCCGATGTTTACAATGATGATCTGCCTTACTGGGAATTACACGGTGAAAGACCTCTGCTGTTGATTCCCTATACCTTGGATGTCAATGATATGAAGTTTGGGACAGCCCAGGGGTTCAATACTGGAGAGGATTTTTTCAATTATGCAAGGGCGGCTTTCGATACGCTCTACCAAGAGGGTGAGACCGCTCCCAAGATGATGTCGATTGGGCTACATTGCCGATTGATTGGACGTCCAGGCCGCTTCGAGGGATTAAAAAGATTTATAGAGCATATCCGACAGCATGAACGAGTTTGGGTTACCCGCAGGGTAGATATCGCTGAACATTGGCACAAAGTTCATCCTGCCGATAAGTGGCTTGATTTCGGAACTGTTGGATGAATTTCTCTGACTTCCAGATTTTACCAGAAGAGCAGGCTGAGGAAGCTCTTTCACGGTGTTGTGGCTCCCAAAATTGGGCAAAAAAGATGGCCCAATCAAGACCATTTGGATCGCTAGAGAGAATGAACGAAACCGCCGTCCAAATTTGGGAGGATTTGCAAGTCCAAGATTGGTTTGAAGCGTTTGAGCATCACCCAAGAATTGGAGATCGGCAGGCGCTGGCGGCTCGTTTTGCAAGCACCAGAAATTGGTCTGCTAACGAACAGGCCGGGGTAGAAGTGGCTGAGGAAGATCTTCTGGATAGACTTGCATCGGGCAATGAAAAATATTCTCAGCGATTTGGATACGTCTTCTTGGTATGTGCAACAGGTAAGTCAGCACTTGAAATGCTGAATTTACTGGAATCACGAATCAACAACTCTCCCGAAGAAGAACTTCAAATAGCTCAACAAGAGCAACAAAAAATCATGTTGCTACGCCTTGAAAAGATGTTCCAATAATCCAAAATGAGTCCAATCACTACTCACGTACTTGACACCGCCAAAGGTATTCCAGCTGAGAACGTTCCAATCCATTTGGAATCTTGGATCAACTCAGATTGGCAACTGCTCGGACGTGGATCGACTAATGCCGATGGAAGGTTAACGAACCTACTAGAACCAGGTTCACTGGCCAAAGGCCATTATCGAATAAGTTTTGACGTGGAGAAATATTTCAGTTCACAAAATATCCAAAGCTTCTTCTATCCTGTGGTTAGGATTGAGTTTGAAATTCTGAACCCAGAGCAGCACTATCATGTTCCACTATTGTTAAGCCCCTTCGGTTATTCAACCTATAGAGGCAGTTAAGAGAAACTTACGTCATTTTCTAGGAATACATGACGGAAACGGTAATTCAAAATACTATTCAAATTCCAGATTTCGTTGGGTCAAATACGAATCTCTGTTCACCAAGACTTGGAACAGTTGCCTTGCGTTGCAGCGATGATAGTTTTGCGTCTCGGGAGCGGATGTTGGAGGAAGCTGATCCTGTTTTTAAACCAGATGTTTACGATGATTTTGGGAAGTGGATGGACGGTTGGGAAAGTAAACGCAGGCGGTATGGCGGACATGACTGGTGTGTGATTCGTTTGGGAGTTCCAGGAGATTTGGTGGGCCTTGAATTGGACACAACCCACTTTACAGGCAATTTCCCTCCAGCAGCTTCAGTTTGGGGTTCAAAAGAAAAAAATGATCCAGGAGATGCATCAGAAAGTTGGGAAGAAATTCTGGAGTCTGTCAGCCTCGGACCATCGAAACGACACTTTTTTGATTGCAAACAGCCTGGCCCGTGGCGATGGTTGAGATTGAATATTTATCCTGATGGTGGGATTGCTCGATTTCGAGCATATGGAAACGTTCTACCGGACTGGTCATTTGCTGGGTCAGAGATTGAGTTGTCTGGTCTCAAAAACGGTGGGAGAATTGTAGCTTATAACGATGCTCACTATGGAAATGT
>CAJXNF010000024.1 GCA_913056375.1 uncultured Pseudomonadota bacterium
ATGAGGGCGGCGTACGCGTGCCAACGATCGTCGCTTGGGCGGGACAGATTGAGGCAGGGCGGCAGGACACGCCTGTTTGCATCGTGGACTGGATGCCCACCTTCTGCAAGCTAGCGGGATATCAGCCGCAGCAGGATCTACGGTGGGACGGTGTCGATTTATCGGAGTTGCTGTGCAGGAGAGTTCAGCTGCCAGACCGGGCCATCTATTTAGCTGGGCCCAGGAAACGTAGCGTCGCACTGAGGCAAGGCCACTGGAAGTTAGTCGTCAGTGGAGGTGATCGTCGTGAGTTGTTTCGACTCGACCGGGATCCTTCAGAGCAGCAGGATGTAGCAGCTGAACAGAGGGATCGCGTACACGACATGCTGGAAACACTGACTCGATTACAAACCAGCGATGGCCAGAGTGCTGTGAAACTGCCTTAGCAGGTTGACACTTCTTCGAGCGGCAGGAAGGTACTCTTTGCTTTGCGATCTTCGAGTTGCAAGAACTGATTCTTGCCGTATTGGCGAACCAACTCAAACCGTCCGTCGAGATGCTCAACCAAGCCGGTGCAGTTCTCAACCCAGTCGCCATCGTTCATATAAACCACGTTGCCAATTTTACGAATTTCAGGTGTATGGATATGTCCGCAAATCACCCCGTCATAACCTTGCTTTTCACAGTAGGTGGCAACATTCGATTCGAACTTGAAGACAAAGTTAGTTGCCCGCTTCACCTTTGCCTTCAGGGTTCTACTAAGTGGCCAATACGCGAAGCCAATCGACCGACGGATGATGTTGATCCAGCGATTCAGAAACAACGCGACATCGTATGCTCGGTCCCCTAATGCGTAAAGCCAGGTGTTGAAGGACTCGATTCCATCGAAAAGATCTCCGTGGATTACCAAGTACCGTCGTCCACTTTTGCTTTGATGCACACATTCATTCGTCAGCGCTATATTCCCAAACCTCATATCGAAACTGAGCCAGTTACGTAAAGCCTCATCATGATTCCCAAGGATGTAGTGTACCTTGGTACCCCGTTTGGCCATTGTAAGAATACGGCGAATCACGTTGGAATGTTCCTGTGGCCAGTAAACCTTGCGCTTCAGTTTCCAGACATCAATGATGTCGCCAACCAAATAGAGTTGATCACACTCATTGTGCTTCAAGAAATGACAGAGTTGGCTGGCTTGCGTACCCTTGGTCCCAAGATGAATATCTGAGATAAAAATAGCTCGGTAATAGTCCTTCATCAGCAATGGTTCCTTCATGGAGAGTTTGCATTACCAGCAATCTAGGGGAGTAATGTTTAGAAACGATAAGTGTTTTGTTAATTTCCAAAACCTCAGAGCGGACTGGGAAATGGGCAGGGAAATCTGATGTCAGAAGTAGTCGTCATTGGCGGTGGCCCAGCAGGTCTATCGGCAGCATTGATATGTGCGAGAAGAGGCCTTGACACAACTATTGTGGAGAAGCGCACTTTTCCTGTGATCAAAGCCTGTGGAGAAGGGTTGATGCCAGGTGGAGTTGATGCCCTGAAGCGCTTGGTTCCTCAGGAATTGATCAACAAAATGGAATACCAGAAGTTTTCAGGAATTCGATATATTGCTCCAAACGGTGAGTGCACATCAGGCTATTTTGGCAAAGGCGATGGGTGGGGAATTGAACGCTCTGAACTTTCAAAACTACTCGGTCAGGCCGCTGAAAAAGAGCCAAAAATCAAAATCCTTCAAAACACGGTTGCTACCGTGAAAGGCTCACCAGAGCAACCTATTGTTCATTTCAATGACCAAACCCTGAGGCCAAAACTACTGATTGCTGCAGATGGGTTGCACTCTCCCATTAGAAGATGGGCTGGACTGAATGGTCCCCCCTCCAAACTTAAGCGTTGGGGCTTGAGGCAGCATTATCAAATTACACCATGGACCAATTTGGTAGAGGTGCACTGGTCAAAGGATATGGAGGCCTATGTCACACCTGTATCCCCGAATACTGTTGGGGTTGCTGTTCTAAGTCACCGAGAATTGATCTCAAGTTGGCAAAAGCCGATTTCTTTGAAAGAAACATTACAAATATTTAGTGACTTAGGCCCAAAACTTCTTTTGAGCGAAGCTAAGGATCAACTGATTGGAATCGGTCCACTTCATCAAACAGTGAAAAGAACTGGAACTGGGAAAGTGGTATTGGTGGGAGATGCGGCAGGATATTTGGATGCAATCACAGGAGAAGGAATCAGTAATGCTATGGAACAAGCTTTGCTGATGGATCGAATACTTGAAAAGCAAAAAGAGAAGACAAGGTTAGATGAGTTGGTGATTGATTATTCCAACCAACTACCTGCCTTGATGAGAAGCTACTATTGGCTCACTCGGCTCACTCTGCTTTTGCATCGTCGTCCATCATTGGTCAACCAAGTTGTTAAAGTCTTTCAGAAAACTCCTTGGTTGTTCAATTACTTACTGGATTTAAATTCTGCTCGGAGTTTTTCCGAAGCGGCTGGCCTTTCACTCCAAATTCATGGAAGAAGTCATGGAAGTGAACTACTCAAAGCTATTATTAGAAGAAGTATCGGAGAGATTAGAAAGAAATCCTGATGGCAAGTATGCCGGTACTTGGACCCCGCTTGATCATATTGAAGTGGAAAAACTATTGGTAGGAGAAGCGGATGGAGAGTGATGGGAGTCATGTGACTCCCGTCGAAATCAAGCGGCAGCTTTTTGCTTCACTTGTTCTACAAGTTTTGCAAATTCAGCAGGGTTTTCGTAGGCGAGATCGGCAAGTGATTTTCGATCCAGCTCAATACCCGCATTTTTTAGGCTGTGCATGAACACGCTGTAACTCAAACCATGTTCACGAACGGCTGCATTTATTCTCATGATCCACAATTGTCTGTAATCACGCTTGCGAACCTTACGATCACGGTAAGAATACTCTCTAGCGCGCTCAACTGCGTCTTTAACAGTTCGCCACAAGCGACCGCGGCCACCTCGGTATCCCTTGGCAGCTTTAAAGTATGCGTTCTTTTTTTTGCGAGCGTGTACTGCTCTTTTGATTCGTGCCATTGATCAGATCCTTTAAGCGTATGGGAGCAATGCGACGACTGCTTGATGATCGCTGCCCTCAACATACCCTTTTTGTCGGAGGCTGCGCTTTGCATCATTACTTCGCTTGCGCATGCCATGACGCAAGTAAGCTTTTTTCCGTTTGAACTTTCCCGATCCGGTCATCTTAAATCGTTTTGCCCCACCCTTGTGGGTCTTCATTTTGTAGCCAGCCATATTACTTTTTCTTTGATGGAGCGAGAATCATGAACATTGAGCGTCCCTCATTTCGGACAGGTTGCTCAACAATTCCATTCTCGCCAATCATGTTTTGAAATCGCTCAATAAGAACCAAGCCCAAATCCTTGTGGGCCATTTCTCGACCCATGAAAACGACGTTGACTTTCACCTTGTCGCCTTCTTCAAGGAAGCGAAGAGCGTTTCGCACCTTGAACTGCAGGTCATGATCTTCGATCTTGGGTCGGAGTTTTACCTCTTTAACGTGTATTACCTTCTGATGGACCTTGGCAGCATGTTGCCTTTTGCTTTGCTGGTATTTGAACTTTCCATAGTCCATCAACCGGCAAACAGGCGGATCCGCCTTAGGAGAAACTTCAACTAAATCAAGTCCATCCGATTGAGCTCTGGTGAGGGCATCGGCAACTGTAATCACTCCAACCTGTCCACCTTCTCCATCAATCAATCTGATCCGCGGAGCGGTGATTTGATCATTGACTCGTATTGAGTCGTCTTGCTTGTTTGGAGCTTTCGATCTACGAATGCCTATGGTCGCCTCCAGTAAATTTAGATGATTTGGTAGGCACGGTCGGGATTGAACCGACGACCCCTACCGTGTCGAGGTAGTGCTCTCCCACTGAGCTACGCGCCTGAAAATTCGAAGATATTGTTTCCCCATCCAGCGTTTGAGTTTGGCATCGACCGACTCTCCCACCGAGTGACCTCGGCAGTACCATAGGCGTTCAGGGTCTTAACTACTGTGTTCGGGATGGTAACAGGTGTCACCCCCTGGCTATAGACACCAAACTCAAGCGCTGGACGAGAGAAGAGGGTTGAGGACACGAAGAAGGAAGGGGGAAGTCAAATCGCACGGTCGCTTAGTACTGGTCAACTGCGCATGTTGCCATGCTTCCATTTCCAGCCTATCAAACAGATCGTCTTTCTGTGACCTTAAGGGGCATAAATGCCCGGGAGATCTCTCTTGAGGCGAGTTTCCCGCTTAGATGCTTTCAGCGGTTATCTCTTCCGAACGTAGCTACCCGGCGGTGCCGCTGGCGCGACAACCGGAACACTAGAGGTTCGTCCACTCCGGTCCTCTCGTACTAAGAGCAGCTCCTCTCAAATCTCCTGCGCCCACAACAGATAGGGACCGAACTGTCTCACGACGTTCTGAACCCAGCTCGCGTACCGCTTTAAATGGCGAACAGCCATACCCTTGGGACCTGCTTCAGCCCCAGGATGCGATGAGCCGACATCGAGGTGCCAAACCGCGCCGTCGATATGAACTCTTGGGCGCGATTAGCCTGTTATCCCCGGAGTACCTTTTATCCGTTGAGCGATGGCCCTTCCACACGGGACCACCGGATCACTAAGACCGACTTTCGTCCCTGCTTGAGATGTCTCTCTTGCAGTCAGGCTCCCTTATGCCTTTACGCTCTGCGAACGGTTTCCAATCGTTCTGAGGGAACCTTTGCGCGCCTCCGTTACGCTTTAGGAGGCGACCGCCCCAGTCAAACTACCCACCAGACAGGGTCCCCGATCCAGCTAATGGATCCGGGTTAGAAGCCCAGACAAGCCAGGGTGGTATTTCAAGGGCGACTCCAGACCAACTAGCGTTGGTCCTTCAAAGTCTACCACCTATCCTACACAAGCTCATCCGAGATTCACTGCCAAGCTATAGTAAAGGTTCACGGGGTCTTTCCGTCTTGCTGCGGGTTAACGGTATCTTCACCGCTGTTTCAATTTCACTGAGTATCACGTTGAGACAGTGCCCAGATCGTTACGCCATTCGTGCAGGTCGGAACTTACCCGACAAGGAATTTCGCTACCTTAGGACCGTTATAGTTACGGCCGCCGTTTACCGGGGCTTCGATTCGCAGCTTCGCTTGCGCTGACTCCTCCTCTTAACCTTCCGGCACCGGGCAGGCGTCACACCCTATACGTCATCTTGCGATTTAGCAGAGTGCTATGTTTTTGCTAAACAGTCGCCTGGGCCCTTTCACTGCGGCCTCTGTCTGCTCTTGGGGCGAGCCCATTCACATACTGGAGGCACTCCTTCTACCGAAGATACGGAGCTATTTTGCAGAGTTCCTTAACGTGATATCACTCAAGCGCCTTGGTATTCTCTACCAGTCCACCTGTGTCGGTTTGGGGTACGGTTGAAAGTTACTATACTTAGAAGCTTTTCTTGGCAGTGTGGAATCAATCACTTTGTGAGGCGAACCTCTCGTCATCAGCTCTCGTCGTTGCCTGCCCGGATTTACCTAAGCAGACCGACTACGACCTTAAACCGGGACATCCGTCACCCGGCTGACCTATCCTGCTGCGTCCCTCCATCGCGCGCAACTTTCAGTACAGGAATATTAGCCTGTTTCCCATCGACTACGCCTTTCGGCCTCGCCTTAGGGGCCGACTAACCCCGGGCTGATTAACATGGCCACGGGAACCCTTGGACTTTCGGCGTGCGGGTTTCTCGCCCGCATTTTCGTTACTCATGCCAACATCCTCACTTCCCTGCGCTCCACTGGCCCTTACGATCCAGCTTCACCGCCCAGGGAAAGCTCCCCTACCAATCATATTGATTCCGCAGCTTCGGCGATCAGTTTGAGCCCCGTTATATTTTCGGCGCAGGTTCGCTTGACCAGTGAGCTATTACGCTTTCTTTAAAAGGTAGCTGCTTCTAAGCTAACTTCCTGGTTGTCTGGGCGCTCCCACATCCTTTCACACTTAACTGATACTTGGGGGCCTTAGCTGGCGGTCTGGGTTGTTTCCCTTTCGACGACGAAAGTTAGCTCACGCCGTCTGACTCCCGAGAAATGACTTGCCGGCATTCGGAGTTTGACTGGGTTTGGTAGGCTGGTGGGCCCCCTAGTCCAATCAGTGCTCTACCTCCGGCAGCCTATCTCGAGGCTATACCTAAATATATTTCGGGGAGAACCAGCTATTTCCGAGTTTGATTAGCCTTTCACTCCTAGCCCCACCTCATCCAAATACGTTTTAAGGTATACTGGTTCGGTCCTTCACTTGGTCTTACCCAAGCTTCAACCTGGACGGGGCTAGATCACTCGGTTTCGGGTCTAAGGCCAGCGACTCGACGCCCTATTCAGACTCGCTTTCGCTTCGGCTCCGTTAATAACTTAACCTTGCCACTGACCTTAACTCGTTGGCTCATTATGCAAAAGGCACGCGGTCGCTCTCATGAGGAGCTTCCACTGCTTGTAGACACAGGGTTTCAGGATCTATTTCACTCCCCTTATCGGGGTTCTTTTCACCTTTCCCTCACGGTACTGGTTCGCTATCGGTCTCCAGGGAATATTTAGCCTTGGAGGGTGGTCCCCCCAGCTTCGAACAGGATTTCACGTGTCCCGTCCTACTCAGGTGCCATCAGGCGGCTCACGGTTTTCGCCTACGGGGCTCTAACCCTCTCTGGCGCACTTTCCCAAGTGCTTCCGCTAACCCTTTGCCTGCCCGTGTGATGGTCCTACAACCCCACCCGGCGCACCGGATGGTTTGGGCTCTTCCCCGTTCGCTCGCCGCTACTGAGGGAATCTCGTTTGATTTTTTTTCCTCCGGGTACTTAGATGTTTCAGTTCCCCGGGTTCGCTTCGCTGACCTATGAATTCAGCCAGCGATGCCTGAGAGACTCAGGCGGGTTTCCCCATTCGGAAATCCCCGGATCAAAGAATGTTTGCTTCTCCCCGAGGCTTATCGCAGCTTGCCACGTCCTTCATCGCTTCCTGGAGCCAAGGCATCCGCCCTGTGCCCTTTTCATTTGACTTCTTCTCTATCTTCTCCGTGGAATCCTCAACGCTCTGCTCTGGATCCACTTCTGTTCTCCAAAGGATCTGCCCCACTTAAGACCTGGGCAGGCTTTGGCCTAATTTTCAAAAGAGCTAATTTTTTTGGCGAAAGTATAGTGAGAAAGTGACCTGGTGGAGGATAGCGGGATCGAACCGCTGACCTCCTGCGTGCAAAGCAGGCGCTCTCCCAGCTGAGCTAATCCCCCGTGGTGGGCCTGGGTGGACTTGAACCACCGACCTCACCCTTATCAGGGGTGCGCTCTAACCAGCTGAGCTACAGGCCCTTTGGTGGTTGATGTGAAGAGGCGACTTTTCAGGAATGCTTCGACTTGCCTTGGACCTAAGTTAGCTCCACACCGAAGTGCTTTGCCACTGCTGGCCAAGGATTCCTTAGAAAGGAGGTGATCCAGCCGCAGGTTCTCCTACGGCTACCTTGTTACGACTTCACCCCAGTCATCGACAAGAGCTTGGACGTCTGCCTCCTTGCGGTTAGCTCAACGTCTTCTGCCCCTGTCAACTCCCATGGTGTGACGGGCGGTGTGTACAAGGCCCGGGAACGTATTCACCGCGGCGTGCTGATCCGCGATTACTAGCGATTCCAACTTCACGCAGTCGAGTTGCAGACTGCGATCCGAACTGAGAGGGTTTTTTTGAGATTTGCGCAGCTTCGCAGCTTGGCCACTCTTTGTCACCCCCATTGTAACACGTGTGTAGCCCTGGACATAAAGGCCATGAGGACTTGACGTCATCCCCACCTTCCTCCGGCTTATCACCGGCAGTCTCCCTAGAGTGCCCAACTCAATGCTGGCAACTAGGGACAAGGGTTGCGCTCGTTGCGGGACTTAACCCAACATCTCACGACACGAGCTGACGACAGCCATGCAGCACCTGTCACCGGGTCTCCGAAGAGAAAACCTCATCTCTGAGGTGAGCCCGGGATGTCAAATCCAGGTAAGGTTTTGCGCGTTGCGTCGAATTAAACCACATGTTCCACCGCTTGTGCGGGCCCCCGTCAATTCCTTTGAGTTTTAGTCTTGCGACCGTACTTCCCAGGCGGGGTACTTACTGCGTTAGCTGCGGTACCCAGAATGGTCGAACATCCCGGACACCTAGTACCCATCGTTTACGGCGTGGACTACCAGGGTATCTAATCCTGTTTGCTCCCCACGCTTTCGCGCCTCAGCGTCAGAATGGCCCCAGCCGGCCGCCTTCGCCTCCGATGTTCCTCCTGATCTCTACGAATTTCACCTCTACACCAGGAATTCCGCCGGCCCCTGACCTTCTCTAGATCGACAGTTCGAAGAGCAGTTCCGGGGTTGAGCCCCGGGATTTCACCCCTCGCTAATCGTTCCGCCTACACGCCCTTTACGCCCAGTGATTCCGAACAACGCTTGCACCCTACGTATTACCGCGGCTGCTGGCACGTAGTTAGCCGGTGCTTCTTCCTTCGGTACCGTCATCATCTTCCCGAAGATAAAGAGCTTTACGACCCGAGGGCCTTCTTCACTCACGCGGCATTGCTGCGTCAGGCTTTCGCCCATTGCGCAAAATTCCCTACTGCTGCCTCCCGTAGGAGTCTGGACCGTGTCTCAGTTCCAGTGTGGCGGATCGTCCTCTCAAACCCGCTACCCATCGTCGCCTTGGTAGGCCTTTACCCCACCAACTAGCTAATGGGACGCAGACTCATCCCGTTGCGCCGCAACTTTCAACGACTCCCTTAAAAGAAATCGTGTTATCCGGTATTAGCCTCCCTTTCGAAAGGTTATCCCAGACAGCGGGGCAGATTATCTACGCGTTACTCACCCGTGCGCCACTTTACTCGACCCGAAGGTCTTTCACGTTCGACTTGCATGTATGAAGCATGCCGCCAGCGTTCGTTCTGAGCCAGGATCAAACTCTTGTGTTTGATACTTGTTTTCTACTCAAAGTCTTTTAACAGACTTCAGGGCTCCTTCTATTAAAAGCAAACCCCGAGTCTTAAAACACCCTGAAGTTCGCCTCGCCTCACATCGACTCTCAAAGAACTCACGATAACTCGCGAAAGCTTATGAGAATATAAATCCTACCTAAGGATGTCAAGCGATGTTTTAAGATAATTTAAAAATTGTTAGGAGGGCTCGACAAGAGAGGAATGGGGGTCAGCAGATCTCGCGTACTTCAATTAAAGCTGCAATGTCATAAGGGAGGTTTGTCAGTCCATTCTCAGACTGCAAGACCAGTGTGTGGGCGACATCAATTCGTTCCTGAACCATATGCTGTTGCCCAGGCATCACTAGAGAATCTTGAAGGTATTTGAGGAGATCTTCCTCATCCTCAATAGACTCGTCTAGCATTACGACTTCGATTTTCGTACCTGTTGAAACTTCACTCAGAGGCAATAGCGATGTATGAGGGTGTTCGATCCCTGGCATTGGAGACCCATGAGGGCAAAATTTTGGGTGCCCAAGATATTCTTCTAGGCGGGCAGCAACCAAAGGAGTGATCGCATGCTCTAAACTATGTGCGTGTGTATGGACTAAATACCATGGGATTTTTAATTCATGCCAAAGAAAATATTCTGCGAGATTATGACGATGGGCAATACCCGCAGCACTTTCTCTTCCCTCCTCAGTTAGTTCAATTTCTTTGCGATCGTTTAAATTCACTAATCCGTCACGTTCCAACCGACGTAGTGTTGCATGAACAGTAGACGGACTGCTATCTAATCTTTGAACCAGCGTAGAAGCTTTCACCACCCGACCCATTCCTTGAATTCGGTAGATCAGGTGAAGATATTCACCAACAACAACGGACTGACGGCCTTCCATGATCTTACAAAGCTCTTCAAATTCCTGAGATCATTTCTTTTCTACACGTATTACGTATCGAAAACTTTGGTACCCACCAACGGAAGATTTAATATAGCCAATCTCGTCTGAAATCCTTAGAAATAATTTTCTATTTTCTGGTATATTTTCGTAATTAATTGTAATTGCTTTCTTTTTCATCATCAATTGCTGGTTTACGCGCTTGCGCTTGGAGTCAAGAAGGAAAATTTCTGGCTGCAGTTTTGTACTTCCAAGCACATCCCAAGATATTTCCCAATTTGCTTTGACCTCTTTGGGCAACTCAAGAAAAAACCAGTGGCTGCTTCCACGGTTAGACAACTCTGCATAAACTGAAGACTGTATCGGCAAATAAAAGATTCCCTGCTGGTTTTCAGGTAAACTCCAATCAATGACAGGCTTCGTCTCTGGCCAATCCGGTGGGTTTTCAAGCGCTTTATTCAAAGATTGCAGAGATTCGTTCCAATCAAGACGCCAAAAGATAGTAGATTGTTCCCGACCAAGCTCTCTTGAACGAAATCGAGACTCTTGGAACTCCTTTAGAGACTCAAAAATTGCTGAGTGTTGTTGTTCTGGCCTCCCTTGGTAAACAACACTGTAGGGTGTGAGCATGTGTAAAGTTGGTTGATTCCAACCGATTTGCCTCCCCACTGATCTAAAGAGTTCATTTTCCATGTCTGCAGAAGGAGCATTCAACACTTCAAGTCGTAGCTGTCCATCATCTTTCCGTTGCAATTGGCGAAGATCTCGAATGAGGGGAGCCCAATCCAACATCAGTTGATCCAACAAAACAGCAATCACAAAACCAGCATTTCGATTGCTGATCAAGCGTTGTGCGTAAACCTCTCCAAGTGTTTGACCTTGGTTTTTTAGCAGCAATTGAATGCCGATGGTGGCAGAATTAAAATTCTCATTCAAAAGTTGTTGTGCAGCTTTACTGAAGCGCAGATCGAAGACTGGGGCATCAGGATTTTCCTGTTCTTCACTGAGAAAAATCCGATAGGGAGCAAGTCGGCGTTGCAACATGCTCTTCAACAATTTTTCTTGATCTGCCTTAACAAACCACTCGCTCTCATCAAAACGTAACCGAATAGAAACTGGTTGTGTGAGATCATTTTGCAGTGGGATTGCCAGTTGTTGTAGACCTCCTATGATTCGGGAGCGATAAAGGCGAGCTTCCATGACAACAAAGAATTCCTGAGCCTTATCATCAGCAAATTCTTCGATCACTCTGGTTGACTCGATAAAGGAATCAGGTTCGTTGAGTAACCGATTTTCCAAGACAGGGTAGAGTTGTTCTACGTCTTCGGGTTTCAGAAATTGAGTCATCGTTCGGGTCAGAATATCTTTCTTGGCGATTGCAATCGCCGATTCGCGGGCTCGTACATAATTTTCATTGTAAACCCGAACAGCAGCCTGACCACGCTCTGAAACAACACCCTGAGCCTGTAATCCTTGAGACCAAAGTCCTAGCGCAATCAGCAAAAAGAGGAAGAGTCTCATGTGCTGAGTCCCAGTGAAGCTTTAAGCTGGGCTAATCGCTCTTGCAGTTCTTCTCTTTCTCCACTCAAATTGAAATAGTATTTCACTTTCGGCTCTGTACCTGATGGGCGAACGATTACCCGTGCGTTCTGCTCCAATTGAAGAATAATCACATTAGATCTCGGTAAGCCGGGTCCAACCTGTATCTCAGGATTCCCAGGATTGCGCTCTTGGTCAGTGAGCAGATCGATGATTCGTTGGACTTTCAAGCCTGCCAGCCTCTCTGGAGGGTTTTCACGGAGTTGCGAAAGCGTTAGTTCCATTTGTTGCTTGCCCTCAAGACCAAGAAAGTTTCGATTGTGCAGAGAGTCCAAATGAAAGCCATATTGCTGATACAACTCTTCCAGACGCTGGATTGGGCCACTACCCTGAGCCTTGAGTGAGGCCACCATTTCTGCAAAGGCCATCGCAGCCCAGACACCATCCTTATCCCCTGTATGATTTCCCATCAAATAGCCATGACTCTCCTCCATTCCGAAGAGGAATTTCTGACCTTTAGACTCTGCCTGGAGAGCAACAGACCAAATCCATTTGAAACCTGTGAGAACTTCTTTCACAGCCAAACCATAGTGTTCAGCAATCCGCTTACCCAGAGGAGATGTCACGATCGATCCGATGTAAAGGCCATTCTCTGGCAACTTACCACTCTCTTGCAGAACCCCGAGTACAAAATCTAGTAAGAGAGCACCGATCTGATTCCCATTCAGCCGAACCCATTCCTGTTGATTATTCCGAACCATCACACCAAGGCGATCAGCATCGGGATCGTTGGCAAGAATCAGTTGATGTTCTGCCTGGGCTTCCGCCATTGGTAGTTCGTAGGCCGCTGCATCCTCAGGGTTTGGAGAAATTACTGTTGAGAAGTTTCCATCAGGAACCATTTGACTGGCAACGCAGTGCACGTTGAAACCACGTTCCTTCAGCAAGCGTGGAACAAGCCGACCTCCAGTTCCATGAAGCGGGGTGTAGATTACTCCCAACTGCTCGTTCTGAGAAGGTTTACCGAAACTCAGTGGAAGCAAATTTTCTAGATATTCCAGATCAATGTCATCTTCAATCCACTCAATACGACCTTGCTGCAAGGCATCCTCAAAATCCATCTGAGGAATCTCCGCAATGTCGTCTACACTACGGACCTCATCGATAATCATCTCATCATCTGGTGGGATAATCTGACCTCCATGTTTCCAGTACACTTTGTAGCCATTGTATTCTGGTGGGTTATGACTGGCGGTCAGGATGATCGCTGCTACTGCTTTTTTTTGCAGCAAGGCATAAGAGACCATCGGTGTAGGAACGATGTCACGAAATAGATAAACTGGGATACCGTGCTTAGCCAAAACCTCAGCCGCAGCATGGGCGAACACCTCTGAGTTGTTTCGAGAATCAAAGCCAATCACAACTCCTGATGCATCTGTTTCCTGGCGCTTCTCAATGTAGCGAGCCAAACCTTCTGTAGCCTGCATGACGGTGTAACGATTCATTCTGTTCAGACCAACTCCCATCACTCCACGCAGACCACCTGTACCAAACTCCAAGGTGGTCCCGAAACGATCCACCAATTCTTCTTCTGTTGCTGTTTCCAGTAACAGTTTTGCTTCTTCACGAGTGGTTTCATCAAAGCAATTGGTCTCTGCCCAATACTGAGCAATCTCACGAACATTCGACATACTACCTCAACGGGTGTTTAGTGGCTTAGTTCTTCCTCAGCAGGAAGATGAAGAAGCATTTTTTCATCTGATGCCAACAGGCAAATTGGTTGATTTGTTTGGGGATGAATGAAATCAATCTGGTAGGCGTGCAAGAGTTGACGGTTTGGTAATTTCCTAGCTTTTAGAAAAGATTCTCCTTCTTCCAACCAACGCAAAAAATCTTTCTCTGAAAGTCCATAGAGCTTGTCTCCAACAATCGGGAATCCACTAGCTGCTGCATGCACACGAATCTGGTGAGTCCGCCCGGTCATCGGATGAACTTGCAGGTAAGCAAACCCTCCAATGGTTTTTAATTGGCGAAAGCGTGTCTCACTTGGTTTGCCATCTTCACAAACCGACTGCTTAATCCGAATGGAGCTGGATGGATCTGGACCAATGGGTTTCGAGATCAGCATTTCTTCCTCGGGTAACGAACCGGTGATGACTGCACGGTACTCCTTGCGGATTTGCTTATCACGGAACAAAGCCGCCATCTGTTGAGCCATTTGATGAGTCTTGGCAAATAGTACGACTCCACTGGTCTCACGATCTAGACGATGGATCGTGTAGAGTTTCTGCCAACCAAAGCGCTCGCGAACAAGATGCATGAGTGTATTCTTGAAGTACCTACCTGACGGGCTGGTTGGAAGGTCTCCAGACTTGTTCAAACCGATTAGCCACTCGTCTTCAAAGAGCACCTCATAATCGGCATCCACAGAAGGTTCAAGCGAATCAGGACGCAGATAGACCACCCGTTGGTTGTTTCGCAGCTTTTGTCCTGCCTTCCCTTGCTGACCATCCACCAATAGGTGGCCAGATTTGATATGATCTCCCCACTCCTTTGGACCATAGTAACGAAAGCGCCGGAGCAAAAATTCTAAAAGAGTCTCTTCTTGACCATTCACTCGAGCATATTGGAAGCTCAGCTCCGTATGGCCCTCTATCATCTGCAGTGACACTACTTCTGCTCCAACAAAGCAGAGCGATCTTTCAACAAAGCTTGAATCGAATAGGCAGAGATTGCAAAAATCCATGGCTCCGTCTGCTGATTCAGCAGCTCTATTTCCTGATTCATCGTTTGATTATCGCTGTTGCTCCTCAACACAAGACTGATCCAATGCTGTTCAGCAACCTCTGTTGCACCTATCGACATCTTTAGAGATCTGCCATCACTAGCAGTTGCTGTAACTTGGAAAACTTCATTTCGGCCAACTTCTTCAGGGGGAGTTTTAACGGACTTCAAGGCATCAAACTCTAGACTGCGCAAAGCACGAGCCATCTGTTCTACCACAGAAGTGTTGAGTTGTTCGACAGCTTGCTGATCTGACAGTTTCCACTTATTAGTAGCTCCTGCGTTATGTTCCAAGGTGTATTCAATACCTCCTGGTGTTTCGATTCTTAGGACTTGAATGGAAGCATCACCCAGAGAGAAGAGGTTTTTCTGCATCCAGCCGACTTCAGAATCCTCAAGGGGGAGTTGCTCCGCAATTAGAAAAGCGGTTTCTTCACCAAAAAACCGGATGTATTGTCCGTCCCCCTGTTCCCTTGGCTTGCCAATCAAAAGTTGCAGCACAGGTCGTTGCTGCTGGTCTATCAAATCCAGACGCTTTGCAGTACCGTCACCTCCAGCTTCCGGATCAACTAATTCCAGTCGAGGATATCGATCAGGATTACTGGTCACTACGTCACCGACTTTGGTTTCCAGCAGGGCTAATAGTAAATTGCGAACCTGTTGACTCTCAGCAGGCCAGTCCGCTTCCCCAACTCGCCATGTCCCATCGACTTGCTTCAATTCAAAGTCTTGATCCACAGTGCTGATCCGCAGTGCCACCAACTCCTCAACCTTCAGTTCATCCACTAAGGTTTTTGGGCCACTTATTTGGTTAGCGGCTCGAGAAGAACCTTGTTCCTGCCAAACTAGAAAAAAACCAGTTGCCGATAAGACCAGTGTTAGCGCAAACAATATTTTCCACATACCAACTCCTTAGATCCTGCCGTGTGAGAGCCGATATTTTTAAAACAAATTATAAGATCACAAAATTAGTAAGCTATGAGAACACCCTTCAAATTCAAGATCATTTCGTTCCCGAAGAGATTCAAGAGTGTTACTTCACCCTTCCTTCCAAGGTCAGAATTGGTTCATACAGGTCTGGTCTGCGGTCACGAAAAACACCCCAGCTTTGTCTTTGTATTCGGAGCGTTTCCAGATCAAATGACTGTAACAAGATAGCTTCCTCATCTCTTGGTGCGGTCTGCAGAAGTTCACCCATTGAACCCGCAATGAATGAGGAGCCATAAAAATTAAGTGTATGCTCTTCTCCCGTTTCTACCCCAACTCGATTTGCTGCGATCACTGGGACCATATTGGCTGCTGCATGGCCCTGCATAACTCGCATCCAGTGCGCTTGAGAGTCCCATTCTGGAGCTAAGGGTTCAGAGCCAATCGCTGTTGGGTAGAGCAGGATCTCAGCTCCTTTGAGCACCATACAGCGCGCAGCTTCTGGAAACCACTGATCCCAACAAATACCGACCCCCACACATCCATATCTGGTCATCCAGACTCGAAAACCTGTATCCCCAGGTGAGAAGTAGAACTTTTCTTGGTATCCAGGACCATCAGGAATATGTGATTTTCGATAAAGACCCAACAACTCACCATCAGAATCAATCATCGCCAAGGAATTGAAAAATACAGGTCCGGCCTTTTCAAAAAAACTAACGGGCAGAACCACGGCTAATTCACGAGCAAGCTGCTGCATCCTGATCAGTGTTGGATGATTGGGCACAGGATGCGCTCGGTCAAAATGTACAGGGCGCTGTTCTTTGCAGAAGTACGGTGATTCGAAAAGTTCAGGCAATAAAATGAGATGAGCACCTTTTGCTGCTGCAATCCTGATCCAATCTTCTGCTCGCTGGACATTTTCTTCAGTATTCTCTGACCAAGATCGCTGTAGTGCCGCAATCGTCACTGTTTTCATGAATTTCCTTGAAAATGAGCTATTGAATTCGCTGGGAGGAACGGCTTTGACAGAGCTAGCGACGGCATGGCTTTACTTTTTGCTGATGCTCCCGTAGAGGTAAATGATTTTCTT
>CAJXNF010000025.1 GCA_913056375.1 uncultured Pseudomonadota bacterium
CCTTCACGTCTGCGGTTACGTTCAATCCAAAGTTGACCTGCTGTAAACCGCTCTGACTTCATGGAGATCCGAGAGATTGTCGTGCCTGAGATTAACGCCTCTGTTGATCTGCCACAGGTAGCAATTCCGCAAGCGCCGCCTGTCACGTTAGAGATTGGCGTGCCAGTGATTGAGCTGCCTCACTTCAATCCAATGGACATGGAGCCTGAAGTTGAGCCGCCGAAAATCGTTCCACCAAGGGCAAGACCTGCAGAGCCACCAGCTGCAAAGCCGCCTGAGATTAAATTGCCCATACAAGAGAAACCAGCAGAGCCAGCATCACTAGTAGAGCCAGAACAAAAGCCAAAATCATTGCCTCAGCAGGTTATTGAAGCGTTGCCAACGATTCCGCAGGCAACGACAGTTGCAGCATCATCAGTGATAGGCGTCACAGCTGGATTGTGTACGCCATTTCTGTTGAAGTTAATTCGACCGATCATCAAAAAGGCTGCCAAGAAACTGCAAAAAGCTTTGGGCCGCCAACCAGTTCCAGAAGGAGTTAGTGCCCGACGTGCGCTTCAGAGGTCGTTGAGGGGATGAGATGCGTGTGGGGCGTTGGCGTGTGAATGAGGACATCTGCGCAAACCTTCTCATAGGGTGAGCCTTTGGCAAACCTAATGCCCTTGAGCTTCAGCTCGCCACAATGCTTGAGTCTTGAGATCTCAAAATCAAGCCGTTTGTTAGCAAGTTGTTGTTGCTGGAGCGCAAGCTGAGTGTCAACAGCTGCTTTGCATCGCTCCTGCAGCCCACCATCTAGCGGGATAGTTGCTTGGACAGAAAGGCCAAGATTCCAGTTGTGATTGTTCTTCTGTCCGGTGCGCGTGTCTTTGAAGAACAGGACATCACCTGGATTGTCTAGGCGACCATCATCATCTAGATCAGATAGGTCATAGACCGGATCTGGATAGCTGTATTCATACGGCAGGCCCCAAGACTTTGTGCGGTTCAAGTACGGGGTAACCGTCAGAGTGGGACCCTGGCACTGTATGGATCCTCCGTAGGTGTTGGTGATTGCTGAGCCCTGCAAGATCTGCACAGCCTGATTGCTCACCGACCCAGATGATGTGGCAGTTGGCGATGCGGTTGCAGAAATGCCACCAACATCTTGTGCGTTGACTGGAGCGGTGGCGATTATTCCGAGAAGGAGGAGACCGTATCGGTAACGCTTGTGATTTCGGTGGTGCGTTGAATGGTTGTGACGTTCGACAAGCCTGGTCCCTTCAGGCTTTCGACGAACTGAAAGGCTTCTCCAGGTTTGACGATTGACCAGTTTGGTCGTTCTCCTAAGGAGGTCCATCCGTTGACCGTTGTGTTGGAGACGGGATTGATTGGGCCGTCTGGTGCGATATTGACACCGCTAGCACTGTATTCAAAGCCAGTGGAATAATTTTCACTGACAATCGTTTCAGTGACCTTGCTGGTTGTTTCTGTATGGGATGTCATTGTCCCTTGCGTGAAGCTAGGGATGACAGGCGCTGCTGTTGCTGGAGCGGATAACAACAGCAGCAAAAGCCAACGCATTATTCGACTTCAATGCTGAGAACCACTTGACCTGTTGCGGTGGTTCCAGCGCCACCAGCTGTGATGGTCATTGCACCATCAGAGGCAATCGTGCCAGCAAGGCTTCCAGCTACACCGCCTGAAGTGGTGGTGGTGTTACCGAGCATCGGAAGGCTGGTGACGACACCGCTAGCTACGGAAGTTGCTGAGGGTGTTGCATCACCTTCGATGAAGGATTCGCTGTAAGAGAAGGCGTCTCCCGCTGTTGTAATGCTGTATGCACCCGGTGTATAGCCCACAGCACTACCAGCAGTGAGGCTGCCCAATACAGGAGCAGTATCGAGAGTGACGTTGCTGCCGCTAACGCTAAGCGTCGAACCAATACGCGAAGCTTGCGATGCAGCGCCATCTACCTGCAGTTGCACAGAGGACTGAATCTTGTGGGTGATGTCTGCTTTAGCAGGCAAAGCAGCTGCCAAGGTGATGCCCAATACCAGAAGAGTGCGGGTCATTTGATGCCAGCTTTGGTGTCTTTATTGTCAATGATATTCGGCTTCTTGTTTCCGTTTCCATTGGCCTTGCGTTCAATACCAAACGAAGCCATCGCGCCAGTAAGCAAAGAGGCGACAAAGGTGTTGTCCATTTTCATCTGAGGGAAAAGCCCCAGATAAGAGACAGTTAGCAAAGTGGCGCTCCAAAGAAGGACAGCGCATTTGACGAGATCAGCAACGCTGACGCCTTCTTTTTCGTGGTGCTCTTCAAGATTGGTGGCCATAGCGCAACAGAGCTACCGTTACAGGGTAACTAGGTCAATCCAATGCTTCTAGTTCTTAAGCCTCTGGTCATGACGATGTGGCGCTCCAGGGCGTTCAAGGAGTTGATCATTGCGATGTTGGAGCGGATCGTGACTCGCACCGACAACGATTTGGATGATCTTGCAGTCAAGCACCTGAAGGATTTGCTGTTGCCTGACACAAGAGTTGAAAAGTAGGTGGCGTCCGGCATTATCCAAGTGATCCTGCTGCTGCTGGCCATGGGTCTTGCCCTACTGCCGTTTTTCCAGTTTTTTCGTGGCACGCCCCACCAGCTGGCTGCAATTAAACAACTTGAGGAGTCAATGCCAGCGGAACTACTGGAGGAGCACGAAGCTGATTGGTTTCAGGCGTGGAAGGAGAGTGGATATGACCAGCAGATCTTCATGCCTTACTTCAAGCAGCTCGACAACGAGACTGGAACGGGATACCGCGAGTGTTTCAGTTCAGCAGCTGCGATGGTGGCAGCGTTTTACAAGAAGGTTCGTACGGATGATGAGTACAACAAAATACGTGCGAAATACGGAGACACCACGTCAGTAGAGGCTCAGCTAGCTGCATTACGCAGTCTTGGTTTGCAGGCTGAGTTTCGGAAGGATGGTGACGCTGACATGGTGGAGCTAGAGATCGAAGCTGGCAGACCAGTGTTGGTTGGCTGGTTGCACGCCGGAAACATGCTTCGTGGCGAACCACCAATGTGCAATGGCTTGGGTTGTGGTCATTGGAGCGTCATCAGTGGCTATGCGGGCAAGAACAGCAACGATCCAGAGTGGATCATGCAAGATCCTCGTGGCTATCCCGAAATGGAGAAGGGTGGTCACAGCAATCCGCATTTGGGGCGTAACGTCCGTGTGAGGCAGGCAGCGTTTTACCAGCGTTGGCAAGCTGACGGACCTGGAACGGGATGGGTAATCCTCGTTAATGAGTGACCTGTACTGGATCTGGGCGTTTATCAGTGCGTTTTGGACGACTGTTGTGGTGCAGTGTGCCAAGCCAGTGAACTGGGATCAGTGTTCACGGGTGAATGACTGGCTGGTGCCTTGGGTGCGAGACATGACTGAGATGTACCAAAAAGGTGCGTATCACAGTGAGAAGAAGATTTTGAGGCAAGATCAGTAGGATTGATTTTTGCGTCCTTCGGATGGCAGTTCTGTGTGATTGGGAGATTTTGGCTCGGTGCCGGAAGAGCCAGATGGTCGTCCCATTCGATGAAGAGCTGCTGAATCCAGCCAGTCTTGATTTAAGACTTGGTGACTACTTGATGGTGGAGAGCATTTATAGCCCTGATTTGGTGCGTATCAACATCGCGGACAAGACAGAAGATGACCCGTTCATGCTTCAGTCCGGCGAGTTTTGCTTGGCTGAGACACTTGAGCTGTTTAACCTTCCCGACGACATCAGCTGCCAATTTGTACTCAAGTCAAGCCGTGCAAGAGATGGCCTTAATCACCTTCTCGCTGGCTGGTGCGATCCAGGCTGGAACGGAAGCAAGCTCACGCTCGAATTGAAGAATGAGCGGTTGCATCACGCTTTGCCGCTTTGGCCTGGCCTGAAGATCGGTCAAATGGTGTTTCACATGATGTCTAACGTCCCAATGAAAAGCTATGCAGAGACAGGCCATTACAACAACCACTTGACAGTCATGCCGTCCGTGGCATGAATTGATAAGAATCTTCAGGGCTATGGGCTGGGCTGACTGGATGGTCGTCAACCAGACCCTTGAGGAGGAGTTGGAGTTGGAGCGTACCGTTAGAGACGTTAAAAACTGCGGTGACGAGGATGCTCTGAAGCAGTTATGCGTGTCTTTGGTGCGGACCAACTGGCATCAGGCCAAGCTGCTGAAGCAAGCAGTGGGTCACATCGGTCAGTTTGACGAGTCGATGTCCTGCTGAAGCTGAATGACTCTGGAGCGGCGGTTCTTAGCCCTGCCTTCGAGTCTGGCGTCTACAGCGTCCTGCCACTTTTGCTTGTCATTGACTAAAGCATCGCAATAGGTTTGCTCGTCAGTGTTTTCAGCAAGGTAGTTGTAGACCAGTTGGCGGATCAGAGCGGATGGTTTGATGCCTTGAGCATCAGCCTCTTGCATAAAGAGTTCACCACGAAAGGGCTCAAGTAAGACCTGGATATAAACGCGATTGCCGTGCTTCGTCGCCATCGGCTTTAAAATACTAAACGAATGTTACCATGTTATCGAGTCGTCAACCTTTTTCTTCCACGCAGTTGCTTGAGCAGAGCGAGCATTGGTGCGTTGACGACGAGAACCTTTTCTGACTTCTCTTGCGCCTTCTAGGAACATTGCTGCCCTTTGAAGGTCAGCTGTTGTCGCTAGTTGAATTGCTTTGTTGAGACGCTCCATGATGATTTGACGCCCCGATCTCGGCTGCGGCATGACTCATCGCCCCAGAAAGCGTTTGGTGGAACGTTAGCGCGTAAGACTCGGTTAGCACAATCCATTCAGCATTGTGCCGAAAAATTTGTACGTTCATTTGTCACAGTTGAAGATATGATGCAGTCTTTTGAACTCATGAATTGGTGTTGAAGTAAGGATGCTGACCTCTACATTGCAGCGCAATGCGTTGATAACTTGTCGCTCCATGTAATCCATGTTGGATTCATAAGTGACTTGCTCAACTGCAAGCGGCTTGTCGTCTAGATCAAACGTTGTGAACCGCGTTATTGCCAGAGGGCAGTGTTCGTCAGCGATCTGGCAGTAATGCAGATGAACGTTTTTAGTCCCCATCGCTTGGGCTGAAGAGTTCGTTAAAGACTGTGGCGACAAGGCTTTCAGCCTGTTGCCTATCCAGACCATAGCTGGATCGACGACGAACCTTCGTAACAGCTTTGTGAAAATCATTCGTAGTGAGACCCAAGTGGTTGGGCGGTTGCATGAGGCGCTCACGGATCAATTCTGATCTGTGAATACCTTTTTCTTTGGCTTCAGCAGAAAGGCTTTCGACCAGCTCTTCTGGAAGGAGGGTTTCGACTTTTTTCATGCGTGGATGTTACTTACGCTTGGGACGTTTTTTACTTTTTCGAGACGGTTTGACACGCGGCTTTTCGGGTTTGGCTTTGAGACGTTCGATGGTCTCGCGATAGCCAGGAGGTTCTGGGACGTTTCCACGCTCCAAAATCTCAGTCCAGTTCATCTCTCGCGCGCGTATAGATGTCCAGGGTGTCCAGGGCGCTCCAAAAGCTAGTGATAGCAATGGATTTGACCCTGGACACTAGGGGTGGACAGGTTAGATGTGTCCAGCCTCTTCCTGAGACAGGTCAATCTCAACCGCTCCATCAAACAGACCCTGGACACCTCTTGATTGTCCAGGGGTAGTGTCCACACCCAGATCCCGCTCCATGACTGGTTTTATTGGAACGGTGGACACTTCCTTCAACTCTCCGCGTGCGAGAACTGCTGTCCAGTTCTTAGCTTGAGATCCTTTTGGAGCGTCTGAGACGATCAAGCCGCGCTTTTCGAGTCTCTGGAGCGATTTGTGGATCGCAGCTGGCTTGCCGTCAATCAACGGATCACAGACCAGGTCATCTTTGGAGCGTGACTCGGGGTAGACGACGCGGAGCTTCTGGAGAACACGATCAGTGACGGAAGCGGGCGAGGTGTTGGTCTCGTCCACTTCAGGAGTGAAGTCAGAGATGGTGAAGCTGAGGTCGTCTTGCATCTGCATGACGAGTTGAGTGCCCATCCGACCGGAGCGTGATTTCTCAATCGTGATGAGGCGGCTGTGAGCGCCTACAACGCCACGTTCCTCGTCAGTGGGCTTACGGAGTGCCCAGGTCTCGTCAACGGCGTCACGGATGGCTGAGGTGCCTCTGAAGCCACCGTTCTTGTTGGCGTGGTGAACGATGAGGATGGTGGCCTTGGGGAAGAGAACACCGTTGTTTTTGGTCAGCCAGTACAGCGGTGTGGCGAAGTCAGACTTGTTCTCGTCAAAGGCTCGGCCACCAGAGCAACCGATCAGCGAGTCGATGACCACCAGCTTGGGCTGATGCTTCTTCATCAACTTGATGAACTGGGCATAGCGCTGAAGCTGCCAGTCCGTCTGGATCATGCTGTCTTTGGTGATGGGGAAGTCCACCTCTTGCAACTGTTCCTTCAGTTGAACGAGAGGCTGATCACCATTCAGCAGAACAACAGGACCCTGTTGCACTGGAACGTGATTGCCACGAACGACGAAAGGTTTGCCAGTTGCAATGTGCTTAGCGAGAGCCCAAGCGGACATTGATTTGCCATCTCCACCAGCGCCGTAAATCAGGACGACAGAAGGATGAGGCAGCACATCAGGGATGAGGTACTCGCGCTCGGTTTCGGTTTCCATCAACTCCTGAATGCTCATGATGTCCTTGGCCTCTTCAAATGAAAGCTGGTCAACGATCAGCTTTTCGAGAGCAGTTTGATCGCGGTAGCCAGCTTGAAGAGCAAGGGTGTTGAGCTTGTAGTTGACCTCAGCAGGGTTATCGAGTTCAAGGATCTTTTTGGCGCGGCGGATGACTTCATCGAAATCAAGGGTTGCCTGCCGGATCTCAGTTACAACTTTGGCTTCTGCGGATTGAACGATCTTTTTAGTGTCTTCTGAAAATCGTTTCCGCTCTGGGTCCTCCCGGTCTGCCAACCAGATCAAGCTGCCGAGGCCAACACCATTGCCTTTGAAGGAATACCAGACCTCTTCGCAAGGGTTGGAATCTTCCCATTCAGAGGCGTAATCAGGATCCTCGCAGGACCAGGAAGCCCAGAGGTGAAGACCCATGTCGGTGGGCAACGCGGAATGGATTGCCATCCCGATTTTCACCCAGTGATCACGAGTGCCCTTCCCTTGGGGCGAAATCACTGACAGGCATTCAAAGATGATCTGTTGGACTTCATCCTGAGTCCGATCCGTGAAGTCCAACTCTTTTTTGTTGATGGTGCGGGGAGGTTGTTTCATCTCCGCCAGCAACCAGTCTGGGGCTGTAGGGATGTCAGCGAGATCGCCGTCGAGAAGATATTGACCAGGCTTAGATACTTTGCCGCCGGGGTAGGCACCAAAGACAACACCTTGGCGGCCCCAGAGGATTTCGTAGTCTCCACCGTCTTCCTTACGGAGTCCATGACCCTTTACGTCGGCCCACAGTTCTTCAGGGACACGGAAGAGGTACTTGGCTGCGTTGGCCTTGGTGGAAGTAATTATTGGAGCGCCGTCGAGAGAGGAACCCCATGCCTTCAGGTATTTAGAGAGGTTCCGATCAACGTCAAGGATGACGATGCCATTGCCACGGATGCCGGTGAAGACACCAATAGCCTTAAGGTCAGGATTGCGGTTGACCGCGAGAGCTACATCGGCAGGTCCGAACTTCTGTTCGTAGCTGGCCTCTAAAGGGTTCTTGCCAGTCGCTGGCTTGCCGGAAACCATCCGGGTGCCCTTTGCATAGATTGGGGCGTAAACGAGCCCTTCAGGCAGCGTCTTGACGAACTGATTGAAGTTCATGTAAGATTAGAACGGAATGTAAAACAAACCCGATTCGTCCTTTAGCTGCGGGACGGGTCGGGTGTTTTTTTATCCTACCGGAGGTTGACTGCCCGTCAATCGCGGATTACAGTATCAAGGCGTCCAAATGAGACGCGACAACCCAAGAGGCAAACAACCGTGAAACTTTCCTCAGGATTTCTCGCCACCATCGAGAAAGAAAACGAAGGTTCATCTTCAGCAGATAATTATCTGCGTTACACGAAGCTGGACCAGGGCAAGCCTGCAAACTTTGCCCTGCTTGAGCAAGATCCGCTTGAGTATTGGCTGGTTTGGGGCGTAGCCAAGGAGAACGATTCAATGAAGCCTTTCCGCTTCCTTGAGCAACCTTCTCAGGCTGACATCGACCTTGAGCTTGGCTCTGACTACGTTCAGTCGATGAACTACGACAAGACTGCTGTTCGCAAGCCGTCTCAATGTCTGACCTGGCCTGTCTACAACTGGGACATCAACAAGGTCCAAGTGCTTGAGGTGTCTCACATTTCATTGGCGCGTCAGTTTGCCAAGTACGGCCTGAACAAGAAGTACAGCCGCAACTTGCTGGATTGGGACTTCGAGCTGTCGAAGATCAAGGCAGACATGGTGAAGTACGAGCTTCTGATCGTTCCTCGTGATGAGGATGAGCATGACGAGGCTGCGATGGAGAAGGCTTGGCGAGCTGCGGAGAAGGCTGGTTTCGATCTGAACAGGATCGTGACTGGTGGTGATCCGTTCAGCGAAGGCTGATCACGTGTTTCTACCGTGACTACTGTTTCTACGCAGTCGGGGGCCTGGAGCCCCCTTTTTCATGTCTGGCGTTTTTTAAAGTCTTTTTGCGTGCTTATCCGACACGCCCTGTGGGTATTCCTAGGCATCGTCGGCCAGCCAGTTGCATAACAACTGAAGATCTGCTTAGAATCTCAGTAGCAACAAAAAGCCCCTCAGAGGTTTGCCGACCGCCGAGGGGAAGTTTGTTGTTGGGGTTAGCCAACGTCATCACAGACACATGCTAACCCTCTTGTCCCTTCAGACCAAGAGGATCATGGCTTTTTCCGCCAACATGAACACGTCTTATGAGCTGCGCGAATATGAGCAGCTTCTAGGCGATCTCATCACTAAGACCAAAGATGAGATGAACAAGCCGAAGGGTGGCGCTGCCAGCCTCAAAAAGGACATCGGCCAAAACTGCCATAAGGGCCTTTTTGTGGAAGAGCATCAGGTTCAAAAACCTGAAGGCCAGGGCCAACGCATCAGTATTGGCGAGCTTTGCCAGAGTTACCGGCATGAAGTCGTTCAACAGCAAATCGACCCTGAAGCTGTTGAGCGGATCTTGTTTGGTCCTGACGGTTTGGTGCGTAAAGCTGGTGGTGGCCGCAGTCCTTATCTGATGGAGGACATTGAAGTCGCTTTCATCAAAGATGGCTTCAAGAAGATCGGTCCTGTCATTAGCTCAGGTCGTAACCGTCTTCTTGCGTTGCAGATCATGCTTTACGCTGCTGGCGCTGACTATGACGACATCAAGGACATCAAGATTCGCGTTAGCGAAATCCATGTAAGAGATAAGGAAGAGCTTCAACGCAGGATTATTTCTGCCAATACAGGCTCTCGTTCCTTTAGTCGCGCTGAGATTCGTGAACGAATGGGCTCAAGTGGTGGCGTCCAGCTGATTACTCGTCAGACCATCGAAGCCACGATTGCTGGAGCGACCAACGAAAAGACGTTCAAGGCTGCTCTTGGAGCGTGGATCAAGGATGCTGCGATTCAAAGCAGCTTGAACTACATGACACCGGCACAGTATTCAGACGCTGGCAATAGCCTTTGGAATCAGCTTTGCAAAGTCAATCGACCTGAGTCGAAGACTTTTTACAGCTGGATCAAGTCTGATACTGGTCGCTTTGTGCAGATTGCACGAGCAGCTGAAGCGGCATTGCCTGCATCAGTTGAGGCGATCAAGTTGTCGAAGCAAAGTGGAGCACTGGCACCCAAGCTGGCAAAACAGCTTGCACCAGTAGTTGCTGGCCAATGTGGTCTTCAGGCTTGATTGACGTTATTGGACCCCGTTCTGCAAAGAGCGGGGATTTTTTATGGAAAACTGTGCTGCCACTTGTCCAATTCTCGATGCCGCTTCTCAGGATCTTGAAAAACTCAGCCAGGAGGTTCGAATAGAAATGGCAAATGTTGCTATTGAGTCTGAAAAAATTACTGAGCGTCAAGCTGCTAAACGTTTTAAGGTTCCTCAAAAAACCTTGAACCGTAGCAGAAAGGTGGCTGGTGTGAGTCAAATGACTCAACCGGCCACTTTAGAAGAACGTCAAAAATGGCATCAGGACAAGGCTGATGGCCTGAGCATCAGGCAGATTGCTAAAAAGCATGGACGTGATCGCGGATCAGTTAGCAAGGAATTGAAAAAAGACCCGCCAGCTGTGACCTCTGCTCCTGAGCCTGGCGAAGAAGTGTGTGAGATTGTCACAAAGAAAAAAAGAGCCCTTTCAAGGCAACTAAAGGGGCTTGAAGGGTTATTGACATTGGAGCGGGAACTGCAAAAGAGCATGAGAGCAGATCAAAAAAATTGGCAAAAAATTGGTCGTTCTGTTTGGCATCACAATGTTCAACAGGCTCATGACGTGATTTCAAGCAATGGTTGTTTGACAAGGCATCGTGAGATTCTGGGATTGCCAGAACAGGCTTCGTATCTGGAAGTTCTTGACGCACTGGAAGCAAGAGCCAAGAGCGCGATGGATTCAATTCAGTGGCTCAAGTATTTATCGGGCTACACCGACTTGCCAGGAGGCGTTTCTAGGGTACATTAGTCTCGGGTAGATGCGTCTATGGAACCACCCAAGACAATTACGACATTCATGGAAGACGGGTGCGTCTCTGTGACTGTCGGCCATTTAACTGGGGTGGTTTCTAGCGCTCACCTTGTAGAGCCCAAGGAAAATCAGCTCCGTCAAAGGTGGCTGGAAGAAAACGCCATTCATGACGATTGATCCACAAGATGCCTTGGCTTCACTACGCCAATGGCAACTGGAGCAAGACAACTCAGGAAGATTCCGTGTTTACAGGGATCAACATGGGCAGATTTATCACTCTGTCACTCATATCCTGAAGAACACCGCCCCTCAATCACAGAAGGATGCTTTGGAGCGCTGGTCACAACGTGCTGGCAGCGGTTTGGAGCGTGACCTTGCTTGTGACCGTGGCACCGTTGCTCACGAGCATTGCGAGTATGTACTCAAGACCGCAGCAAAGTTGGCTCGACAGAGCGCTAACAAGAAGGGTTCATGGAAGGTCTGGGATGATGGATTGGCTCGCCCTCCAAAGGCAGTTACCAACTGGGCACTCAAGAAAGCGGAAGAAGGCTCGCCCAAGGTTCCATGGCCAGCCCGTGAGTACGCCAGAGGTTTATCCGACTGGTTGGTGAGCGGAAGCGTAACGGCCATTCATGCCAGCGAGTTCAGTGTCAGCAGTGATGAAGGGTTTGCTGGAACGGCAGACGCCTTGATCGACACGCCATTGGGTCTGACGATCTGTGATTTCAAGACGACCAGCCGTGAGACTGATAAGCCAGAGGCATGGCTGAAAGACCATCAGGACCAGCTTGGTGCTTATAGCCTTGCCCTGCGAGAACGAGCTGGGATCCGTGTGAGTGCTGGGGCGGTGGTTATTGCGAAGCCAAACGGCAATGTCCAGCTGCGGATGCTGTCAGAACTTGAGATGAGAGGATGCGAAGCCAGGTGGACTGAGCGGAACAACTTGTATAAGGAGATGTTGTTGAGCGGCGAGGTTATGTAGTGGAGGAAGCGTTTGATCTGTTGTATCGCGGAAAATGCAACGTTTGTGTCGCAGCAAAAAAAGCAGGCGTCTCACCGGAAGAGATGAAACGCCTGTTTAGAGGTTATGTAGCGGAACGTCCAATCAATGTGAACGATCCTGATGTGTGGCTAGGAGACGTGGAGCTAGGTTGGCCCTGGGTCTGAGATGCATTCCTCCATTGCACGGCGTTCGTAGTAACGCTTTAGGCGCAGGCAATCATTGGCGCGGACGAAGTTGCCCTGTTGTTCAAAGATGACTGCCCGAGCTGCTTCATAACGGATAGCAGTCGGGAGCAGATCTGTTGGAACGCGGGAGCCTTCAGGGGAATACTTGTTGCCGTTAAGTTTGGTGCTCATGAGGTGAACGACCAAAGAGGTCGGGGCAGTTGGGCTAAGTATTCGAGAACTTTTTGGAACGTAATCGGATACGTTTCAAGTTCAGTGAACACTTCGCAATCAGTTTCGCTACGAATCAAGATCACGTCAGGTTCACCATCACGTTTGTAAGGATCTTCCGTTTGGATCAAGATATAGGGCTCAGTGCCCCACATGTCTGAATTTCGAGTGCCAGGCTGTGGTCCAGCAGTCCAGCTGATGATGACTGGATCATGTGGACGCAACTGCTCTTCAAGATGTTTGAGTGTTGGAGCGTAGGTTTCGACGATGTTCATGAGTTGAATTTGCGGTTGTAATCAAAGTCCAATTCGTTTTGAAGATTAGGGATGATCAAATCTTCGAGAAGATGCCGCATCGATGAAGTGAGATGTTGATCCATCAAGTGGCGTTTGTCTTCGCGTTCAATGATGGCTTTGAGGTCTTCAACGATGAGTTCGACTTGAGCGTGTTCGTTTACCATTCGACTTCTTGAATGAGTTGGTTGAGGATTTTGAGGGATTGGAGACTAGAGAGCTGGCGTTGACCGTCGCTGAGACCCTTCTGTAAGGCTTCTGGATCGGCAGTACGGACAACTTGCTCCATCTCTTGCTGAACGAGCTTGAAGCAGAACTCAATGCGGTCTGCGGGCTTGTAGCTGAGATGGCTTGAAGCCCTAGCCTTCTGCCCTCCCAGGATGAGGGAGAGCAGTTGATTGATGGAGCGGTCGCAGTCTTGGCGGCTAATCATTTGTAGGTGGCAATAAAATCACACGTGGTGGTACGTCCTGTTTTACGTAGCTCGTCACGTTTTAAAAGCTGCTGCTGTTCTGCAGGAGTTTTCGTGTTCTTCGCCTTTGCGAGGCTGGAACAAGGTTTTGCCGGAGCGTTCATTTGAGGTTGCGATTACGTTCAGCGGCGTCAGGGATCGAGTCCAGGAAATCCTGGAACTCGGCCTGACGTTCTCGTTCTTCGATCTCCTCGTCCGACAAGGGCGGCCAAGGCTCTTGATATTCGGACGGGAGAAGATCGTCGATGTCGTCAGTGCGAATAATGGTCATGCTGGGGCTCCGGAGAAGAAGGCGATACAAGTTTCGACTGAATCTTTGACAGCGTTGAACTGGACCTCATCGTCCATCTGGCACGCGATGTCACATGCCAGCTGGTGTGCTTTGGTCGATTGTTCATTGTTTGACGCGGTGAGCGCCAAAAGCAGAGCGCCCGCAAGGGCACCTGCGTGAGATTTGGGCTGGAAGTTGGGATCCATAAGGTTGATTGGAGCGGTGTGAGACAACAGTCTCAGAACTTTTGAGACAGGCCACCCATACGGGCAAGTCTTTCGTATTCACGGATGAGCCGGGCGTAATCTTGAACGTTGCCATCGGTATAGGCGTCGATCAGGAGTTGCCGGGTCATCCGCATCAAAGCGTCCCGATCCTCAAAGCTGATCATTGGAACGGGAGTCGCTTCGATGCTGTGATCCTCAAGCTCACGGGATTGGTCTGCCTCATCCACATCGCGATAAGCAGTAGCGCGAGACAGACCATATTTGCGTTGGAGTGTTGCGGATACATCAGCTTTCTGAAGACCCATATCCAACAGCTTTTTGGCGTGCTGCTGGTGGGCTTCCTTTACTTCTGCGGTCCGCTTCATGCTTCGATGCTGTCCACCTTGCGGATGTGATCAGTCAGGATCTGCAAGAAGCGCTCTTGTGTGGAGCGGGAGCAATAAGGCAGGAAGGTAGCCACCGCATCATTGATGGCATCTGTTCCGGCATAGATGGAGACAGACTCCGAGGATGCGTCGGTGGCGTCAATGGAACCGTGTTGAAGGTTGATGGAACGGTGTTCGCCCAGCACGTAGCGGGTCATGATTTGTTTGTTCATTGGTAGTTTGCTGTTGGAGCGGAGCCGGGTTGATTCCCCTGACTCTTGTACTACAATACAGACCATTCAAGGAAACTGCAAGCGCCCATTCATGACTGACTCAGCGCCCACTAAAACCATTCACTTCTGCGCTGATGAGTGGATGCTCTTGCTTGAAGCTCTCCATTCATACAAAGACACAAACGATGGGCGCAAGGTTGCCGGGCGTCTCAACTGGGTTCGAGCCAAGCTTGAAGACTGCAGGGCTGAAGAATGCCTTATCCGACTTAGCGCATAAAAAAAGCCCGGCGATTAAGCCGGGCTGCTGATTGGTGCGGTAGAAGCGATGAAGTAGTAATGGTCATGATCGAAGCCGCAAGCGACTAAAACCATGTCCTGGCGATAAGGCCAAGTATTCAACAGCGCAAGCGCTGCCGCTTTGGCATTTTCTAAGCCATCCAAGCTGTGATCCCATGAAAGGGTCACGCGCTGGGTCTGCTCGCTGTCTCGCTTATGAACCGCTGTGATCCTTGAACCCCTGTAATTAGTTGGCCCAAGGTACTTGGTGCGGATCAATGGCCCTTGCATTAGTTGCATTGGTTCGGGTGTTGTTGGTGCGGTGAAATGGTCGAACGGTGAACGAGTGACGATCATCGGACGACTCGGACGTAACGCTGTGTCCCGCTGTGCGTGAAGCTTTGTTGGAGCGACTCGCTGGCGTTGTGGACGACAGCAACACCAAAGGCACCAGCCGCAACATAGGCAGCAAACAAGCTCAAAAATGACTTCATGATCGGTTCAGTGGGTTGAATGGGTTGATTCGTTTACATTCGTTGAGAGCAGCCCGGCAAGCCTAGAAATGTCTAGACAGTGCTCTGCACCTTGCGACGGTCGCCCAGAGGCTGTGTCGTTTGGTGCGGTTTGCTCTCGTATGTAGGCCCGAAGGCTATTGTCCAGGGTCCGACGGGGAGATGATCCCGTCAACTATTACAGTATAACATCATGGGATGAATCTGTCGAGTATCACAAGATAAGAAATATAACGACTTGAGCGGTGGGGGGGTGGTGTTGCAGATCTAGTGTGTATGTATTATCTGCACGTAACCTGCATATATATCCGTTCAACAGCATTCGTGTAATAAAAAAGCCCCCTAGGTGGGGGCAGGGGTCGAATTTTTAAAACGCCGGGTCAGTCGCCCTTATCTTCAATGGAGATCTTGAGTTCAGGAGCTTGGATGTTAACGGTTTCAACGGACTCACCGATGACACGTCCAATGGAGTCGAGCACTTGGCTTGCGGTTTGCAGCTGCCCCTTCTTCAGGGCTTGATGGAACAGTTTGGTGCGCATGTGTTGAAGACGCGCAAGCATGTTTTCGCGATCAGCTTGCCAGTCTTCATCAACAAGCTTTTTAACTTCTGACCAATCGCGCCAAGCGGTTTGAATAGAGATCTGTTCTTTCTCTTTGTGGTCGTAAACGAGAGCCCGAGCGGACAGTCCATCAAGCTGCCGACGATAAAGCCGCCTGATGCGATCTTCTCTTGCTTGCGTGGTGCGATCCGTTAGAGGCTCAGGCATCAACCTATCGACCTTTTTTCAGATAATAACTGCCCGTCATACGTTCTGGCACGTCCAAGAGGGGGGGTAGGGGTTGAAAACCTGTGTAATGTAATAGCCATGAGCACAAAAGCAGAGCCCGTAAGCCTGAGATGGGCACAGGGCCAAGTTTTTTCAAGCGACAAACGATTCCGAGTTTTAGTTGCCGGTCGTCGATTCGGCAAATCGTACCTGTCTTGCGTTGAGCTATTACGTGGAGCGCTCAACCGACCCGGCGAAACGTTTTTTTATTGTGCTCCGACCTATCGGATGGCCAAAGATATTGCATGGAGAGCGTTAAAAAAGCTGGTTCCGAAGGTTTGGATCAAGAGTAAGAACGAAACAGACCTACGAATCGAGCTAATTAACGGTTCAACGATCGAATTAAAGGGTACTGAGAACGCAATGGCGCTCAGAGGCCGGAGTTTGTCGGGCGTAGTGCTTGATGAGGCGGCATTTATGGA
>CAJXNF010000026.1 GCA_913056375.1 uncultured Pseudomonadota bacterium
ACACTAGCTTCGATCTCCGCAGGGATTTTCAGGATCGCCCCATTCGGATCGACGTACTTCGCATCGTAAGAGTAGAATTCATGATTGGGGATAATTTCACCCAGAATCTCAGCCACTTCAGGAGCATCATTTCCAAGGACAGCAGCTTCAATTTCCCGACCGATGATTGCCTGTTCCAGCAAAATCTTGTGGTCCAGAGAGAAGGCTTCTTTCAACGCTTGTGGGTATTCATCCTCGTTGCGAACCTTGGCAACTCCCAAAGAAGAGCCTTCACGGGTTGGTTTCACAAAGAATGGTGATCCTAATCTGGCGACTGCTTCAGAATAGAGGAGGGTTTCGTTCCTGCGTAACGTGATAAAAGGTGTGACCGGAAGGCCTGCCTGAGCGAGCAGACGCTTCGTGACATCCTTATCCATACTGATCGCAGATCCCCAGACATCACAGCCAACAAAGGGAACTCCAAGTAGTCGCAGCATCCCTTGCAAGGAGCCGTCTTCCCCAAAATTTCCATGGGTAATTGGCAAGAAAATATCTGCCTGCCACTGTAACTTACCTTGTTCATTTTGCAGCCGACCCAACTGTCTGGGAAGAAGGGTCTCTGCTGCTGGATGCAAATGGATCTCACGGATATCCTGAGTTTGGCAGAGTAGGTCCCCTTCAGGTCTCCAGCACCAACTCCCATCTTTGCGGATACCGATTAGCTGAGCCTCGTAGTGGTCTGTGGGAAGAGCTCTGGCGATATTGAAAGCTGAGATCAAAGATACCTGATGCTCCCCACTCAAGCCACCGCAGAGGATCGCAACTCGAGTCTTCATACACCATTCTCCAGCCAGATCGGCACCGGCAAATCCTTGCTTCGAAGAAACTCAGGATTGAAGAGCTTGGATTTGTAGCGGACGCCTGAGTCACAAAGCACAGTGACAATGGTTTTGCCTGGTCCAAGTTGCTTAGCCAAACGGATCGCACCTGCAACATTCAGAGCTGCTGACCCTCCCAAACATAGCGCTTCATCTCTCAACAGTTCAAAGCAGATTGGCAACATTTCATCATCAGTGACTCGAAATGCAGCGTCTACCTTAAGTCCTTCCAAATTAGCAGTGATCCTTCCCTGACCAATTCCTTCAGTAATTGAGCTTCCAACAGATTGTAATTCACCTGTGGTGTAGTAGGAATAGAGCGCAGCCCCCATTGGATCAACCAACCCGATCACAATATCAGGATTTCGCTCCCGCAGAGCCATGGCTGTTCCTGCCAAGGTTCCTCCAGTCCCAACCGAGCAGATAAAGGCATCCACAGTCCCATCGGTCTGCTCCCAGATTTCTGGTCCTGTTGTTTCATAGTGCCCCATTCGATTTGCTGTGTTGTCAAATTGATTGGCCCAAATGGCACCATTGGATTCGGTTGCGGCAGTTTCTTCGGCAATTCTTCGTGACTGATGAATATAGTTGTTTGGATCTTTGTAGGGCACTGCTGGAACTTCTTTAACCACAGCACCACAAAGTCGCAGCATGTCTTTTTTTTCCTCGCTCTGAGTCTCAGGAATAACGATCAGGGTACGGTAGCCTCGGGCGTTTCCAACCAGGGCGAGTCCAATTCCAGTATTCCCAGCGGTTCCTTCGACAATCAAGCCACCTGGTTGAAGCAATCCTTTCTTCTCTGCATCCAAAATAATTGCCCGGGCAGCTCGGTCCTTTACAGATCCCCCGGGATTTAGAAACTCTGCTTTTCCCAGGATTGTACACCCAGTCAATTCTGAAGCCTTCCGCAGGCGAATCAGTGGTGTGTTGCCAATGCTGTCAACGAAATCCTGTCGAATTTCCATTCTGTCCTTAATCTATGCCTGATTCCCGGCATGAGGTAGGTTCAAAGTTCAGCGAGTTGCCCCTGTTGAAGCACGACTTGCCGTTGGCAACGCTCCGCTAGATCCCTATTGTGAGTCACCATTAAGAGAGTCATCTGCGTATCACGTACCAAATCGAAAAGTAGATTCGCAATCTGCTCACCAGTTTCCACATCCAAATTTCCTGTAGGCTCATCAGCCAATAGGATTGCGGGTTCCACGACCACAGCACGCGCGATTGCAACCCGTTGGCATTCCCCACCGCTCAACTGATATGGAAAGTGGTCATGACGATGTTCAAGTCGTACTTGTTCCAAAGCTTTGCGAGAACGCTCTACATGTCCAGCCCTTTGAAAAATCTCTAGTGGTAAACTTACGTTTTCCAAAGCTGTCAGATGCGACATCAAATGAAATTGCTGGAAAATGATCCCGATATTCTCCGCACGGAATCGCGTCAGTTCTTCCTCACTCATTTGGGCCAGATCGGTTCCACGAATCCGCAGGGCACCGCTGGTAGGTTGATCAAGACCTGCGAGCAAAGAAAGCAGAGTCGATTTTCCACTGCCTGACTGCCCTAGCACCGCAACTGTTTCACCCTGATTGACTTGTAACTGTAAGTTGCGCAGGACCTCAACATTTTCGTTCCCGCTGGGATGAGGAAAGGATTTTCCGACATTTTCCAACTCTAGAATCATTAATAAAACTCTGTACTTGGGGTGTTTTCAAGATCTCAACTGGGCATCACAGGTTTGTTCGAGTCGGCGTACAATTTTCTGTCGGACCTTCTGGACATCCTTGTCCTGCAGAGTGCGGTCATTTGCCTGAAAGGTGAGAGCAAAAGCCAAACTCTTTTTGTCAGCAGCCACTTGTTCACCGGTATACACATCGAACAAGGTAACCTGTTTCAGCAAAGGACGACCTGCCTGTTCCATCTCACCAAGGACCTGGGCTACCGGAAGATCTTGATTTACAACAACGGCCAAGTCTTCGTAGATTGGAGTGAAGCCAGAAATTTCCTGCATCTGGTGTGCTTGCTGCCATTGGTTCAATAGTAGATCCAGGTCCAACTCTGCGATACAAAACGGTTGTTCTGGGAGAGAAAATTCACTACGAATTTTCGGGTGAAGTTCTCCAATGTAACCCAGCATCTGTCCACCGAGATAAAGACTGGCGCAGCGGCCCGGATGATAGGGTAAAACATCGGCTCGCTCCCAGCGAATTTCAGATTGCAAATGCAGGCCTTCCAACAAAATCTCCAAACGACCCTTGAGATCGTAAAAGTCATAATCAGTTGTTGCTTGGTCAGATTGCCAAGCATCGGCTTGGCGAGGACCTGTTAGCAATGTAGCCAGCCGACGAGGCTCAGCTGGGAGGGTTTCTCCCTCTTGAGGTAAGAACACACCACCCACCTCAAAAATCTGAATCCGAGACAATAGTCGAAGGTTTTCACGTGCTGTCTGGAGCAAGCCCACCAGTAGAGTCTGACGAAGATGACTACGCTCCTGAGAGAGAGGATTCAGCAAGCCAATCTGGGTGCTTTCACTGGCATCTGTCTGTAAGCGCAGCGTGGCTTCATCGAGAGGACTGTTCAGCGAGTAGGTAATCACCTCGTCAAGTCCCGCTCCCACAAGCAGATCACGGACTTTCTCTACACCGTTCAACTTAAAATTTTCTCGTTGCGGTGGCAATTCATCGGCTAATCTTGTGGGAGGAAGGCGATTGTAACCATGGATACGTACAAGTTCTTCTACTAGATCTGCTGGAATCCGCACATCCTG
This sequence comes from uncultured Pseudomonadota bacterium, assembly GCA_913056375.1. Classification (GTDB taxonomy): domain Bacteria; phylum SAR324; class SAR324; order SAR324; family NAC60-12; genus JCVI-SCAAA005. The sequence goes on from CAJXNF010000026.1 coordinate 3,619, forward strand.
ACGATGAGCGGGCACCTGAACCTGATAGATTCCTTGCTTGATAGCAACTTCGAACTCCAGTGCCTCAAGAATCCGCACAACCTCAGCCTCTGGCAGCTGGATTCCCAAGATACGCTCAATATAGTCAGAGTGCAGTTCAATGCTGACTGGTTCAGGTCTTTTTGGGTAGAGATCTCCAACGACAGGCTCCAGCGTTCCACCAGCTAATTCGGCAATCAGCCGTGCTGCACGCCAGCCTGCTAGCAGGGGCAATTCAGGGTCTAGGCGTTTGCCAAACCGCTCTGCTGCTTCTGTTTTGAGCTTCAGTAGTTGGGAGGTGCGCCGATTGTTCAGAAACTCAAAATGAGCTGCTTCCAACAGAATATCCGTTGTCGCTTCCGACACTTCGGTATTGCCCCCACCCATTACACCTGCGATGGCAATCGCTCCCTGCTCATCGGTAATCAACAACATTTCTGGGTCAAGCTTTCGCTCAACCTCATCGAGAGTTACTAACACTTCCCCTGGTTGGGCACGACGAACACAGATAGTTGGAGTGCCGCTACTACGTTGGACTAGTGCTTCATAATCAAAGGCATGGAGGGGTTGCCCAAGTTCAAGCATCACATAATTGGTGATGTCCACGATGTTGTTGATGGGGCGCATTCCACACTGCCTCAAGCGTTGCTGCATCCAAAATGGAGAAGGCCCAATCTTGACGTCCTTGATCCGAAATGCAGTGTAGCGCGCACAAAGATCTGGGTCATTGATCTGCAAATTTACATAGCCCGATTCTTCCACAATATTCTTGGCTTCTGGCAGATCGTGAATGAACTCATTCTTAAGAGGTAACCGATAAATCGCAGCAGCCTCGCGGGCAATGCCATGGACACAGAGAAGATGACTGAAACCTCCCTTGATATCGAAGTGCAGAACTGTCTCTCCAAGATATTCACTCAAAGGAGAACCTACAGGTGCATCCTCTGGAAGAATCAAGACTCCCTCATGTTCTTCACTCAGACCAAGTTCCTTTTCAGAACAAGCCATTCCTTCAGAAGGAATCCCTCGAATCTTCGAAGGTTTTAGCTTCTTAAGCTTGTATTCTTCACTGTAGGCGTCAATTACCTGCGCTCCAACCAAAGCCAGGGGGATCTTTGGACAGGGGGTTGGAACATTTCCAATCATTGCAAAAATATTAGGAGCACCGGTCACCACCACCAGGGATTGATCTGTTCCGTAATTGACCGTTGCTAGGCAGAGAGAGTCCGCATCAGGATGTGGTTCGACTTGCTGAATTTCTGCAACGACGAGAGTTTCGGGATTCCAGAATTCCCCAATCACGTCTATTCCATCAACCTCCAGGCCTGCAATCGTCAGGGTTTCCGTCAATTGATCAGGAGTTGCGGTGTAATCAACAAAATCACGTAGCCAGCGAAGCGGAATCTTGAGCGCCATATTCTCTTGGTAGTCAGGTTGAGTGAATGAATTGCGAGACTAGACTTCTTTCAATTGGATTGTAGTTCATGATACAGGTTCCGAAATTCCAGTGTCATCTTGTGCTGTGGATCCATAAAAACCAGTGGCTTGCAGTGCTGATGGGACTCACGAATCTTGATGGAAGATGAGAGTTTTGTCTCTAGAACCGGTAATTCTTCAGCTAGCATTTCCTCCAGTAATTGGCGTGGTAATCGGGCTCGTGGCTGAAACTGGTTAGCCACAATCCCGTCCACCTCTAGCTGAGGATTGTGATCGGAGCTGATTTCACGGACTTGTTGCAACAGGGTATACAGTGCCTGACGCGAGAAAGCGTCACAATCGAAAGGAATCAAACAACGCTCTGATGCAATCAAAGCGGATCTAGTGTAGAAATTCCACGCTGGTGGGGTGTCCAGAAAAATTTCATCGTACTCCGATAACGACAACAAGAGTTCTCTCAATTTGAACATCTTGTAGCGCATCTCCAGCTTGGCTTGTAGTTCCTCCAACTCTGGATGGGAGGGAAGAACATCAAGCCCTGGAAATGGAGAAGGATGAATACACGCCCTCGGTCCACCTACTCTACTTGTGAAGCGTAGCCAGTCATTGAAGCAATCAAAGCCATTCGGAGAAATTTCCTTCCCAGGTCGACCCAGCAGGTAGTGTGTGGAGTTGCCTTGTGGATCCAGATCCACCAGCAAAACTCGCTTTCCTTCCTGGGTGGCAATTGCTGCAAGATTGCAGGCAATAGTGGACTTACCAACCCCTCCCTTCCAATTATAAACAACTCGACGCATCGATGAACTCAGCGGTAGTATTCACGAACATCCAGTGGCTGGGAATCCGGCAGGGGGAGGCGAGACTGCAGAACACGTTGAAACAGCTGAGCGCCCTGCTGTAGTAATCGCTCTAGTGGCTTACGCTCTTCAACAGTACGGATCTCGATCACATCAAAGCCATCTTCCATCTTGCCGTGTAGATAGTCGTCACTCGTCATCAGTTCATCCACTAATTTCAGCTCCAAGGCTTTGGATGCCAACCAATATTCGCCTGTCGCTACTTGCTCAATATCCAAGCCCTCTCGATATTGTGTAACGTGGTCCTTGAAAGCTTGGTGAATCGCAGACAGATCCGCTTGGAATTTCTCTCGTGCTTCCTCTGTCACTTCAGCGAAGGGGGTCACTGTACGCTTGTACTCTCCTGCTGTGAAGAGATAGTAGTCAATTTCATTACGCTGAAGGACACGATGAAAATTTGGCACACTCGCCACCACACCAATCGAACCAAGAAAAGCGAACGGAGCTGCAATGATTTTTTGAGCTGCAGCTGCCATCATATAGCCGCCGCTAGCTGCGACAGTGTCTACGCAGACTGTGCAATTTAAGCCAGCTTGACGCAATCGTAATAACTGCGAACTGGCATAACCATATTGGGCCACCGCTCCACCAGGACTAGTCAATCGGACTACAATTTCGTCAGAAGGGAGGGCAATCTGCAGTAGGAATGATATTTCTTCGCGCAGTTGTTCAACAGCGCTGGCCATTATGTTGCCGGTGAAGGAAAGAACATAAACTCGATTGGAGTGTTTCCCAATCACCTCTTCCGTACTCAGTCCACTATCCAGTTGCTCCTTGATTTTTTCCAGTGTGGTTTGGGAATCTGACTTTGCCTCTTGATCTTCACTCTTCCCTTCTTTCTTCTGTGCTTTACGAAGTAATTTAAGCGCTGCCTTGGGTAAAAATGGATGCTTCTGGAGTTCTCGTTGAAGAGAATCTACGTCAGAGTCGAAGCGGTCGTTCAGATAACGAAAACTGAGGTGGGTTTTTGGTCGATTGCCCGGAGTTCTTTTTCGACGCCGGAAAGCTCGCCATAGCATCAGTACTCCTGCAATCAAAAAAAGCAGCAGACTGACGTAGTAGAATGTGAAATAGTTGACGACAAAGTCTAGTAGAGGGGAGGCGTTTTCGGATTCCATTTGGAAGAGAAAGCAGGTTGGGCAGAAGCCAGGCGACGGAAGTCTTTGACTGTGAAAAATACTTTAGAATGAACAGATTGCCCCAAAACAACAAGCATTTTCCCCGCAATTTAGGGAACGCAACATGATTACATTTGCCCTTCAGGCACAGGACGGCAAAGCACGAGCCGGAAAGATAGAAACCCCTAGGGGTTCGATCCATACCCCGATCTTTATGCCTGTGGGAACACTTGGTACCGTCAAGGCCATGACCCCTGAAGAATTGAAGGAGATTGGAGCAGAGATCATCCTTGGAAATACCTATCATTTGCACTTACGGCCCAGTGACTCTTTGATTGCCAAGCTTGGCGGCCTGCATCGCTTCATGAACTGGGATCGACCGATTCTGACAGACAGTGGAGGCTTTCAGGTCTTCTCCCTTGCCAAACTACACAAGCGGAGTGAGGAAGGGGTTCGTTTCCAAAGTCATTTGGACGGAAGCTCTTTCTGGTTGACCCCAGAGATTTCGATTGGCATTCAAGAAAATCTTGGCTCTGACATCATGATGGTGTTTGACGAATGTCCTGAACTGCCAGCTAGTCGTGAAAAATTGCAGGAGTCTTTGGAACTTACGACTCGCTGGGCGAGACGCTGCAAAGAGGCGCGGAAAACCGACCAGGCACTCTTTGGCATTGTTCAGGGAGGTGGCGAACTGGATCTGCGTCGTCAAAGTCTGGAACAGATGACTGAAATTGGCTTTGACGGTTATGCCCTGGGTGGTCTGAGTGTCGGAGAATCCAAAGAAGAAATGTACTACGTTCTAGACCACGTTGCTCATGAGATGCCTGCAGCAACTCCACGTTACCTGATGGGGGTTGGAGAGCCAGAAGACCTCTTGGCTGGAATTGAGTCTGGGATCGACATGTTTGACTGCGTGATGCCGACCCGCAATGCCAGAAACGGCAATCTGTTTACATCCGAGGGCAAGGTCACCATCAAGCAAGCGAAGTATCGTGAGGATGAACGCCCGCTTGATCCAAATTGTAACTGCAACACCTGCCAGCATTATAGTCGAGCCTACCTGCGTCATCTTTACCAGTGTAATGAGATTCTCGCCATGCGCTTGAACACACTGCACAATCTACACTTCTATCTGCAATTGATGCGCGATTCTCGAGATGCCATTTTAGCGGGCAACTTCTCAGCTTTTCGTCAAAACCGGCTACAACAATGGCGATCCCCCCAGCAACAAGACCCTCAAGATGAAGCATGAGATGGGTTGGCTTCCTTGGTTGTCTACTTCTGATTGCCAGCTACGGATTTCAGGGGTCTTTTCAGATTGGACTACAGGTTCCTTTGCGCTTTGATTCTGAAGAAAAATCTGAAAAGGTTCTGCGAATTGCCACCTTCAATGTAGCTTTAAGTGCTCAGCAACCCAACGGTTTGAAGCAACGGTTACGCTCCACCTCAGATCTCCAACTACAGAATATTGCAGCGATTCTGCAGAAAGTTCGCCCGAGTATTGTACTGCTCAACGAGTTTGACTTTGATGAGTCTGGTGAATCCGTCGGCTTGTTGCAGAGCAACTATCTTCAGCGTTCACAACATGAATTGAAGCCGGTTTTCTATCCCCATGTCTATGTCGCTCCTTCCAACACAGGGATACAAAGTGGTTTTGACTTGGATCGTGATGGAAAGCTAGATAGTCCAGGGGATGCGTTGGGATTTGGGAACTTCCCGGGCCAGTACGCTTTTGTGCTTCTCTCCCAGTACGAGCTTGAGAGAGAAAAAATTCGGACCTTCCAAAAATTCCTCTGGCGTGATCTTCCTGGCGCTTTGTTACCAGATCACCCTGACAGGCTGGGACAAGGGGATTGGTATTCAAAAGATGAGTTGGCCATTCTGCGGCTCTCCTCCAAGAACCATGTGGACGTCCCTGTGTCGGTTCAAGGGCATCGATTGCATCTACTACTGTCGCACCCAACACCACCAGTTTTTGATGGGCCAGAAAACCGTAATGGTCGACGCAATCATGACGAGATTCGTCTCTGGAGTGACTACCTAAGTGGTGGGGAGCGCTCGAATTATTTGATTGATGATGCAGGTAAATCTGGTGGCCTGCCTTCTGAAGATCTGTTTGTTGTTCTAGGAGATCTGAACGCAGATCCTGTCGATGGTGAAAGTTACAATCAAGCGATTCTCCAATTATTGGAGCATGAGCGTATTCATCCTGCCGTCTGGCTCAATGATCGTGTCCCACGCAGTGAAGGTGGAAAATTCCAGAAACCCCGAAATCCTCCACACAGTGGAGATCCTGCTGAAGATACTGCTGCTTGGGGGCTGCGAGTCGATTACGTGCTCCCGGCTCGGGAACTGGAAATTTTACGTAGCGGTGTTTTCTGGCCCAACCCCGATGAAACAGAGGCAACTTGGCTCAAACCAAGTTCTGATCATCGTCTCGTCTGGGTCGACTTGAAGTTGCCCTGAGTTTCGATTTCCATCAACATAGAAATTTCTAATCCCAGATCTACATCGACAAGATGCTGGAGTTCTTCATAAAATCAGTGTATTCCCTCTGACTTTGTATCAAAAATCCTGACCACCTCGTACCTCTTAGAAAACATGGAGATTCAGAACAACCAACTTCACCTCGGTGGACTGAGTGCGGAAGCCCTTCGTACCAACTTTGGCTCTCCTCTCTATGTCTATGAAGAGGACTCTCTTCGGAGTCAGTGCCGCCGTCTGTTGAAATGCTTTGATGAATTACATCAACAGCAAAGACTGCAGTTACACTTCGCAATGAAGGCCAACTCCAACCCTTCAATCCTCAAGATTTTGCGACAAGAAGGCGCTTGGATTGATGCCGTCTCTCCTTATGAAGTGCAACTGGCACTCGACTGCGGTTACAGGCCAGAACAGATTTTGTTCACAGGCAACAACACTGCTCCAGAAGAATTGGATTTCTGTGTAGAAAATGGAGTTCCACTCAACATCGGCTCTTTGTTGACACTGGAACACTTCGGGAAGCACTATTCTGGACAAAATATTTCATTACGGGTGAATCCTGGAGTCGGTGCTGGGCATCATGCTCACTGCATTACTGGAGGACCACGCTCAAAGTTTGGCATCTACCATGATCAACTGGAGCAGGCTCAGGAACTGGCTCAGCGCCATAGCCTACGTATCGTTGGGATTCAGTCCCACATCGGTACTGGTATTTTTGCACCAGAGCCAATGCTAGAAGCGATGGAGATGATCCTTGTGCTCGCAGAACACTTCACTGAGCTGGAATTCATTGATTTTGGGGGTGGCTTTGGCATTCCTTATCGTCCTGAACAACAAGAAATGGATGTAAATGCACTAGGCCAACAGATGACGGAGAGATTCGAAAAATTCTGCAAGGAATATGGCCGTCCTCTCTCCATGAAGCTGGAGCCTGGGCGTTATCTTGTCGGACCAGCTGGATTTCTGCTGTTGAGCGTCACTAACCGTAAACACACTCCGGAATATCAATTTGTTGGCACTGATTCCGGTTTTCATCACTTGGTGCGTCCAACCATGTATGGTTCCTATCACAGGATCTGGAATGCCTCCCGAATGGAAGATGAACTCGAGACAGTAGCTGTGGTGGGGAATGTCTGTGAAACGGGAGACTTTTTCAGTGTCGATCAAGGCAACATCCAACGTGATCTGCCAAAAACAACAGTGGGAGACTGCCTTGTGATTGCAGATGCTGGAGCCTACGGTTTTTCCATGAGTTCCCAATATAATTCTCGGCCACGGCCAGCAGAAGTTTTGGTAAAAGATGGACAAGCTCAGCTGATCCGTCGAGCAGAACGGTACACAGACCTGCTACGCACCACACAGGAACTGGATTAATTCACTTCGTAAAGTCAACACAGACTGATCAATATCGGCAAAGGAGAACTGGATGGAAAATTACGACTTGTGCGTACTAGGAGGAGGACCTTCGGGCTATGCTGCCGCAATGCGTGCCGTTGATTTCGGCAAGAAAGTCATTCTCGTGGAGAGAAGCCGATTGGGAGGGGCCGGGGTCTACAACGGAGCGCTTTCTTCGAAGACGTTCTGGGAGCTCTCCAAGGAAATTGCCTCCATGCGTCATAAGTTGGACAGCTACGGAATGAAAATGCCTCAGATCCCCTTTGGCAGCATCTTGGAAGAGGTTGATAATGCCGTCTACGAACGCTCTGCTCAGTTGGAAGAGCACCTGCGACAAATTGTTCATCGTGATGGAGAAAACTTCCGATTCGTCAAGGGAAGTGGCCGTTTACTCACGCCAAACAAGATCGAAATGCGAGGTGAGTTTGAGCCCTACGTAGTGAGATCCGACTACACCATCATCGCTACTGGGAGCCGTCCTCGGATGCTACCTAATGTGGATGTAGACGAGCGCATCATCATGACTAGTGATGGCATGAGTGGTCTACGTTCCTTCCCAAAGAGTCTGATCATTGTTGGGGCTGGGGTGATCGGCTGTGAGTTCGCCAGTATTTTCTCGAATTTTGGGAACACCGATGTCCGCTTGATTGCCCGAGATGACCGTATTCTCCCCTTTGAAGATGAGGACCTGACCAAAATTATAGAGCGTAATCTTGAAAAAAGTGGGGTGACGATCCATCGACAATCCTCTCTACTCTCCATGAAGATTGTAAAAGGCGAAGTTGAGTACGTTATTGGAACTCCGCAAGGTGAAGAAACTCATCAAGTTGAACGAGCATTGATCTCCATTGGCAGAGTACCCAACATTGAAAACACCGGAGCCCGCGAATTGGGAGTCAGGCTAGATCGAGCTGGTTGCATTGATGATGAAGACACTTCCACAAACCTGTCCAACATCTACGCTGTAGGAGACATGACGGCGGATATCGCCCTTGTCAACGTAGGGGAACTCGAAGGCAGACATGCTGTGGAAAAAATCTTTGGTCAACCCAGTCGACCTCTGATCTACGAAAACATCTCTACCATTATGTTCCTCGCTCCAGAGGTCGCTGGAGTAGGCATGAACGAAGCACAGGCTCGCAAAGCAGGGGCACCCTTCCGAGTGGCCTCCTTCGATTATCGTTGTATCCCACGCGCAATCGCAATGCGTCACAGCGAGGGCTTTTTCAAGATTGTAGTAACAGATGACGAGGAGATGCGCATTCTTGGGATGCGTGCCATTGGAGAACATGCCTCCAGCGCTATCCAGGCTGTAGCCCTACTGATCTCCATGCAAAAAGGGATTGGTGAATTAGCTGAACTGATACACCCCCATCCTTCGATTATCGAAGGCATACAGGAGTGCGTTCGGATGCTGCTAGGCAAGTCGATTTACAAACCTGATGTTTTCCGCGAGTATCTACGATTAAGAGCATGGCGAGACGGAAACTACGAGGAATTGGTGTGGCCTCTGAAGAAAAGTGAATAAACGGACAATCTAGCTTTCTGCAATAAACCCATTCTGGAGAACCCACATGAGTCTCCCACAACAAAAGCCGCAAGCCACAGACCTTGAGCAGTGTTTATCAGAATTAAGGGCGCTACTGGGCGATCGTCTCTCTACAGCAAGCGATGTACGTCAGTTACATGGGAAAGACGCCTCCTTCCACGAGGTTCATCCACCTGATGCTGTCGCTTTCGTGAAGAGTAACGAGGAAGTCGCTGAGATCGTCAAGAGTTGTGTGCGGCATCGGATTCCGATCATCCCCTTTGGTTCAGGGACATCTCTGGAAGGACACATCGCGGCACTTCATGGAGGGATTAGCCTCGATCTTTCAAGAATGAGTCAAGTACTTGAAGTCAACGAAAATGATCTCGACTGTCGGGTACAAGCAGGAGTAACCCGCAAGCAACTTAACGAGCACCTACGATCAGCGAATCTGTTCTTTCCAATTGATCCTGGCGCAGACGCTTCCATTGGTGGAATGACGGCAACTCGGGCTTCCGGCACCAATGCGGTCCGCTATGGAACCATGCGTGAAAATGTACTGGGTCTGACGGTGATCAACGCTGAAGGAAGAATTCTGAAAACGGGCACGCGTTCCCGAAAGTCTTCCGCAGGCTACGATCTGACGCGCCTGTTGGTAGGCTCTGAAGGCACGCTGGGCATCATTACAGAGATCCAGCTACGCCTGCACGGAATTCCAGAAGCAATCTCTGCAGCTGTCTGCTCTTTTGAAACTCTTGCTGGGGCAGTCAACACGGTTATCTCTGTAATGCAATCCGGGCTACCCGTCGCACGTGTAGAGCTACTGGATGAGGTTCAGATGGATGCCCTGAATCAGTATTCCAACCTAGACTATCCCAAAAAGCCCACCCTTTTCTTTGAATTCAATGGAACGCAACGCTGGGTGGAAGAACAGTCACAATTGGTTGGAGAACTTGCTGGTAAAAATGGCGGGGGAAGCTTCCGTTGGGCCACTGATGAAGCAGAACGAGAGAAACTCTGGGATGCTCGACATGATGCCTACTATGCAGCGATGGCTCTCAAACCAGGTTGTAAGGGTTGGCCTACCGATGTTTGTGTCCCCATTTCTCGACTAGCAGAATGTATTCTCGAAACTCGGGCCGACATCGACGCATCAAACCTCACGGTACCTATTGTTGGTCATGTGGGGGACGGGAATTTTCATCTACTCTTCTTGATCGATCCAGCCAACGAGGCAGAAGATTTGAAGCAATTTCAGCAGTTGAATGATCGTTTGATTGAGCGGGCTTTGAAAATGGGAGGGACTTGCACCGGTGAGCATGGTGTCGGGATAGGTAAGATTCACTACATGCGCGCCGAACACGGAGAATCTGTAGAGATGATGCGACAGATCAAGCAAGCTCTAGATCCAATGAACCTCTTCAACCCTGGGAAACTCGTCCCCGCTTGATTTCACGTACTCGAGATATTCAGAGCTGACGAATTTTGGATCCTGTACTTTCCTCTTAGCTTGAGGCTATGCGCTCAGTAATCCGCTCTGAGCCAGGCGTTTCACAGCTTCAGACAGCACACTGGGGTCATTGGCATAGCTGAAGCGCAAAAATCCTTCACCCCCAGGACCAAAATCACTGCCAGGAGTTAAAGCGACACCAGTTTTTTCCAGAATCTGCATTGCCATCTCTAGCGACGGCATTGCCTTTCGATAGCGGAAAAACACGTAAAATGCTCCGCTTGGATCATAGCCTGGATCCAGCCCATGGTTGCGGAGAGTTTGCAGAAACATATCTCGACGCTGCCGGAACTCCTGCTGATTTCTCTCTAGTGCCCCTCCATCATCTTGCAGTACAGCCAGTGCTACCTCCTGCATCAAGGTGTTTGCTGAAATCATCAGGTTTTGGTGCATCCGGATCGCCGTTGGCATCCATTCGTCGGGTAGAATCAAGTATCCCATTCGCCAGCCTGTCATCCCGTAGGATTTTGACAGGCCATGAAGGATCAAGGCATTCTCTGAGAATCGTAAATACGAAAGTGGTGCTGCGTCGTAGCTGAGATCCAGGTAGATTTCATCTGAGATAACTGGCAAGCCCAGCTCTGCAATCGCACGCATGGAAACTTCGTCTAGGACTGTTCCCGTTGGATTCATGGGTGAGTTCAGTAAAATCGCCCTGGTATTTTTCGTGAGGCACTGCTGGACCACATCTGCCTTCAGCTGGAATCCATCTTCAAGATGCAAGGGTACTCTCACTGGGTTTAGCCCTGCCATCAAGATCAGGTTGTCATAACAAGCGTAACCAGGATCGGTGAGCAAGATGTCGCTACCAGGAGGGGCAATCAGACGGAGAGCGAGGAACAGTAGTGGGGAGGTTCCATTCGAGATCAATACCTGCTCAGCTCGTACTGGTGTTGGGTAAAGCCGAGTGTGCCGCTGCGCGATTGCCTCCCGCAACTCCGCAATACCGCAGGTGTTGGTGTAACCAAAGTGTTGATTAGCAACCTGTTGGAGTCGCTGACCAACCACTGGAGGTGGTGAAACGTCTGGCTCTCCAAATTCTAGATGAAGAATGCTGTGTCCTTGTTTTTCCAGTTCCTGGGCACGCCCAAAGACCTCCATCGCCAGAAAACTAGTAATCGAATCAAGATGATTCGGTAAGGACATGAGTAAATCTCTTGGGGTATAACTTGAGAGAGCTTACAGAACTCCGAGGATCGCGTTCACGACTCGGTAACTCCTGGCAGCAGCCTCTTTCAGGAAGGTGGGGAAGTCTTCCATACTTTCTTCGCCAGCAAGATCGCTCAAACTTCGGACAATCATACATCGAACACCGAATTGTTCGGCAACCTGCGCAATAGCAGCGCCTTCCATTTCTATCGCCTGCGCTTGGAATTTTTCGAAGAGTTGCTGGCGGGTTTCCTTACAATTGAGAAAAGTATCTCCTGAGAGGATCCTGCCAAAGCGAGCATCAGGATAAGCTTGCTGGATCTTGGCCTTCAGTTCCTCGTCCAGTCTGAAAGGTGGATTCTCCTTCGGAATTCCCATGGGCAAAGTACCAGCTCGATGCGCAATCAACTCTTGGTCAATGATCGTTCCGTAGTCGTGCTGCCATAATTCCTCCGCAATCACCAGATCTCCAATCTTTAGGCTTGGATCCAAACCACCAGCAACCCCAGAAAAGATCAGTAGTTCACTGTTGAAGTGCTGAATCAGGACGGTCGAGGCCACGGCGGCATTGACCTTACCAATACCAGATTCAACCAGAGTCAGTTCGTGGGAACCATGCTTCCCTTGAAAATAATTTCTCCCTCCTGATCGAGCCGCAGGTAGTGAGCTTG
>CAJXNF010000027.1 GCA_913056375.1 uncultured Pseudomonadota bacterium
AACTCCTGATTCTGTGGATAAGAAGACCCCCGCCATCAGGGTGTCCAGCGTGCCACCAACACCATGTAAGGGAAACACATCAAGAGAGTCGTCGATTTCGAGTTTGCGCTTGATGAAGTTAGTCGCGTTGAAACAGACAAATCCAGCAAGCAGACCAATCACCAAGGCTCCAGCAGGACCGACGTATCCTGAAGCAGGAGTGATCGTGCCCAAACCAGCAACCATACCTGTGACTGTTCCAAGCACACCAGGTTTTCCGTAACGAATCCATTCCATCGCCATCCAAGTCAACGCGCCAGTTGCTGCAGAGATATGAGTGACCAGCAAAGCCATACCTGCGTTACCGTCAGCTGCCAGTGCGCTGCCTGCGTTGAAGCCAAACCAGCCCACCCACAACATACCGGCTCCAGTCACCGTCATTGTCATGTTGTGTGGCATCATTGGAGTCTTTGGGAAGCCTCTTCGAGGTCCCAGTACGAGCGCAAACACCAGCGCAGCGACTCCTGCCGTGATATGAACCACAGTCCCACCAGCAAAATCCAGCAGACCCATACTGCCCAACCAGCCTCCTCCCCAGACCCAGTGGGCTATTGGAGCATAAACAAGCACCAGCCAGGCACCGCTGAACAGCAGCACTGCACTAAAACGAATGCGTTCAGCAAAGGCTCCAATGATCAAAGCTGGGGTGATGATGGCAAACGTCATCTGAAAGGCTGAGAAAACCGTTTCTGGAATATCACCAGTCATCTCTGCCTCACCGACACCTGCAAAAAGGAACTTACCCAACCCACCAATCCACGCGTTGCCTTCTCCGAATGCCAGACTGTATACACCAAGGACCCAGAGGACAGTGACTAGTCCTGTGATGGCAAAGCACTGCATCAGGATAGAGAGGACATTTCTAGTCTGGACCAAGCCTCCATAGAACAGGGCTAACCCTGGCAGCGTCATGAACAACACTAACGCTGTCGATGTTAGAATCCATGCAGTATTCCCTGTATTAAGCGCAGGATCTGCTGCCTCTGCTATCGGCACAACCGCAAGCATTCCCAAAAAAATTAGGATCGTTCTCATAAGCCTCCCACAGCGAACGAGTGAAAAAATCTGACATAAAATGGCCAACCCACCCCAGCAGCATGAACAAGACCTCAAATTTTCTTTCCAGAAAACACTGAATTTAATTGATTTTTAACCAAGAATTTAAATTAAAGAGATTTCCAGTTGCTCATAATTTGAGCAATCAGCCTAAAAATCAGGCAAGTGAGCGCAAGTAGTGAATTTGTGAAAGGAAGAAGACGAGGCAGGCTAGAACCCACTCAAGAAAGGACAAAGCTTCTTGAGCTTTGAATGACCTAAATCAGGCAATCGAGATGTGCTGAGTTCGCTGTTATTTAGCTCTCAGCAGGAAGTACATACCCACTCCGTTACAACCCCAGATGACCGCCAGCAGTGCCATCGTATGGGTGATTGAATAATGTTCGGCAATGTAGCCAACCAATGGAGGACCGAAGAGTAGTCCTGCCATCGACAGGGTATTGACATCCGCAATGTTGACCCCGGCATTTTCAGGATCAATTTCTGCTGCATTTCGCATGACAGTTGGGAAAAAATTGGCGCTAACAAAGCCAAAGAAGAGGAACACAAGCACTATCAGAACGGGATTTTGAGAAAGTACCGCTGGTAATAGAACCGCACCTCCCAAAATCATTGCATGACTCCCGATCCTCATTTCTCCAAAGCGTTGAATCAGCGATTCTCCTCGCAGGCGGGCTGCAACTTCACCCAAACTGAAGGCGAAGATAATTGCTCCCCCATAAGCCATCGGTACCAACATATCCCTTGTCAGCCAGAGTGCAGACCAGTCAAGCACAACACCAATCGTACTCAAACTCAGTGCACCGAGTATCCCGAAACCGAGTACTCTTCGGTCTGGCCAACGCAATGGAGGCGCCTGGGTTCGGGCTGGGCGCTCTCCCTGTAGACAAATCTTCCAGAGTAACAAGCTCACAAACATTCCATTTCCAGCTATGATCGGAAAGACCCAATGAGCCGGCACTTCCAATTGCAACAAAGTGCCTCCAACCACTGAGCCTACGAGAGATCCGATCGAGAAGAAAGCGCTGTGCATCGGCATCAAAAAGCGGCCCGTCAACTTTTCCATCCGAAAGGTTTCTGCTGTAGCTGAGGGTGCAACTAAACCAAAAAAGAAACCACAAGGAATGACAGCAAGCAACATGAGCAGGTAGGTGGGAGCAAGAACAGCCAGCGCAAGGCAGGGAGAAAAGCAGCACATCGCTGCGATCATCAGCGGTCCTGCACCAAAGCGGGGAATCAATCGACGGCCTCCAAGCTGTGTTGCCGTGATCGAACTGATGGCAAAGCACAGTAAGACCTTGCTGAAATCGAGTGGAGTCAGATTGAGTACAGCCACTTTCCAGGGAATGTAGACAAACCAGATACCGACACTGATCATCGGCAACAGTACGACCAAGCGAGCAGCCCAAATAATCCGGATTGCTGCTGCCTGTTGTTCTGTCGTCAGAGGAAGGCCAGAGGCCACTGAACTCACAGGATTGTCTGTACGAAAGGGAAAGAATTAATTGGCGAGTTGTTCCTGCAGGTTACTGAGAACAATTTGCAGCGACTGCTGGATGGTCTGGTCCAACTCCACGTTATCGACCTGATCCAAGTCAAATTGCTGGGCCTGCTGGTGGTAGTATTCATGAACGGTACGAATTTCCTCAAAGTGTTTGAGGTAGTGTTTCTCTGCTCGACGCTGCTGCAACTTGCCTCGGATTCGGAAACGATTCATATGATCTTCTCCTTCCTGAAGTCGAAGCAGTAGCGGGATGTGATAGGCTCGGCCCTCAAACTCTGGCATCCTGACCAGAAACGGTAACAAATGCACTCCTTCAATCAGTAAATTTGTACCTTCAGCAATCGCTCTACGCACCATCGCCCGTATTCCCACACAGACCTGCTGGGACTGCAGAACGAACCCTGCAATCATTCTTTCTTGTGAGGCTTTCTTTTCATCAAAAACCAACTGACTGCCTGCTTCGAAGGAAGAGACGTGAAGCGTTGGCACAATCTCTTTACTGAAGGAAAGGCGCATCACTTCGCGGATGCTGTCCGTGCCCACCACATTGAGAATGCCAAGACGGCTGGCAAGTGCCTGGGCCAATGTAGATTTTCCTGTTCCCGGCGCACCGGCGACGTAGAGAATTACAGGATGAGGCAGATCATTGATCCGGCTGGCGACTTCATAAGTACGAGCAATATCAGGGCTAAACTGTGCTTGTAGCTGCTGCCGCACCAACTGGATCAGTTCCTCCGACTTGATCTCCATTTTGCCCAACAGGATCAGATCTTGTTCAATCTGGCGCGAAATCAGGTAGGCCTTGCCTGGCGAAATCCCTGCAGAAGTGATCGACTGGCTGAGCATTCCTTTTGAAAAAGGATAACGACTCTCACCACGATGTACCCAGAGTTGAGGAAGCTCTGATTTGACAGGATTACGTTGAAGACGAGGATGCTTCTGCTCCAGGTATTTTTCCAGAAGTAGTCCTAGATCTGTTGAGGTAATCTGTCGGCGTCGGTTTAGCTTCTTCTTGATTTCCTTGGTAATAAGGTAGGCTTTTTCGAAGGAAACACCCTGTTCCGTCAGGGTGCGTGTCATGATGCCACGTAGGAACGGTTCACGATCACCGTTGCTGCGCACAACCGTCAAGGAATCTTTGCTCATCGGGAAGGCCTCATCACCTCACCAGCGGTAGTCAAGGGTGCTACCAACAGCAAGGCCGAGGGCACGAGCTTGCCCTGCTTCCAGTTCCAGAACCAGATTGGCCGACTTGTCTGGGGTGATGGTCACGGGGGTTTCACCAGAAGAAGGTGGGGGTACATTCTCCGCCACATAAACTACACGGCTATTGCGTAGCCAGAGAATATCGATTGGGAAGTTCATATCTTTCATCCAGAAACCATGACGCCCTGAACGCTCAAACACAAACAACATGCCCTATCCTGGTTTGAGTTGGGGGCGGTCGCTCAAGCCTTGTTGGCGTTTGGCTGGAGTATCCGAGACTTCGACAGGGATTTCCACACCTCTCTGGGTGATCACCGTTGCCTGCTGGTAACTGAATGTGCGTGCCTGCAGTGATCCAACTAGGAGCAAACTGCAGCAGAGCAGACCAAGCCATCGAATCATGCGGGCATCCGTGCCAATTTTGCGAGCCGCTTTTTCACCATTCGTTGCTTGAGTGGTGGGAGATAGTCAATGAACAGGCGTCCACGGAGATGATCAAACTCATGCTGTAGACAGATGGCCAACAGTCCGTCTGCTTCCAATGTCTGCGGTTGCCCCTCCAGATCTTGGTATTCAACCGTGATTTTCTCAGCACGAGGGACTTCTGCACGAAATTCTGGGACACTCAGACAACCTTCCTCGATTGCAGTCTCTCCACTAGCAGCTACGATCTTTGGATTGACCAACACTTGGGGCTCTCGCTGGCCGTGATCTTCGTCTCCTGCCATCACATCGACCACGACAATTTGTTTGAGGACTGCTACTTGGTTGGCTGCTAAGCCAATGCCTCTTTCTTCGTACATGGTCTCCAACATGTCCGCAGCAAGTTGGCGCAATTTATCATCAAAAACCGTGACCGGCATGGCGTGCTGCTGCAGGATTGGATCTGGGAATTCATGAACCTGTAAAAGCGCCATCAGCATCTACTCCAGATTAGAGTTATAAAAACATCACTTTAACGGATGACATTGCAAAAAGCCACTAAAGAACTGATGCCAAGACGGCTCTGGTACTACCTCCATCTCTAAAATCCAGACGATTTCGGCCAACTCTGCAAAGGCAGCTAGTTTGACTGCATCCTTCTCTGTTGTCACCCAACGCTGCGCACGGCTTTTACGCCAAAGCCACAGCAACCGCTGAACGTCTTCACCAGTGTAGGAGTGATGGTCGGGCCAGCTCGAAAGGTCTTCCAAGCTCTGACAGAGAGGTCGCAGTACTTGAGCGAAGCCTTCGGGTTGGGCAATGCCACAATTGGCAAAAACCGCTTCCTTAGCCAGTGTTTTGACATCTCTCACTTCCTGACCATCCAATCTTCGTAAGCGGACAGGTAGATAGTCACAACGAAAGATTGGTCGATCCACCTTGAGTTCCTGCCTTAACAGATGCATCCAGGCATCAGAGAAACCCAGGTTGGCTTTGGTCAGCAGGATCGCATCCGCTCGTTGCCAGTGATGCTCAGGCTCGCGCAACTCACCCAATGGAAGGAGTTGGCGATTGCCAAGGCCTCGCTCTGCATCAATCAGCAATAGGTTGAGATCTCTTGCTACAGCAAGATGTTGGTAGGCATCATCCAACAGAATCAGATCAGGTCGATCACGGAGCAAAGCCCAGCGCGCATTACGAATTCGAGAAGATCCCACATAGACAGGCACCTCAGGATGACGTTGAGCTAGCCATGTCGGTTCATCACCTAATAATTTTGGACTCAGAGGCCAGGGAGCATCGGCTGCACAGAAACGTTGGAGGGTCGCTTTAGAACGCCTTCCGTAACCCCGACTGAGAATCACAATCCTTCTTTGCTGCTGCTGCAGGGAACGCATGAGCATTTCGATGACTGGAGTCTTGCCAGCACCTCCTACTGTCAGGTTTCCTACAGCAATCACTGGCACAGGAGGGCGAAAGGTTGTGATCAATCCATGCCGATACATCCATAGGCGTAGCAGCAGTAGTGCTTCGTAAACAAAAGCAAGAGCAGCCAGAGCAGTACGGAGCAACGGATTTCGCCAAAGCCAAGGAGGAGAAATTTTTGGAAGCATCTTACTTGAGCAAACGGTAGCGCATCTCCTGTTCGGCGGGCAGGTCAGGACTGACCGGTTCAAGTAGTCCTGCGCTTACCAATTCATGCAAGATTTCGTCGGTTTGCTTGGCAGTCAGGCGCAACTGAAGGAACAAATCAGTTCGGCTCAACTCTCCACTTTGACTACGTGCCAACTGGACAGCCTCATGCAGTGGTAACTGGCGATAGATGCCATATTGGTAGTACCCAAAGCCGAACAAGGCACCACCAATCAGAATAGAGGGGAGACCGACCAGGGGAAAAGGAATCGGAGCTCCACTATCAAGTAAGATCAGTGACCCAAGAATCATCGAACCCCAACTCAAGATTCTTTCCCGACGCTTACGGCCCAGGTAGACTTCCGAATCGAAGGGTTGCTCGGTCATGGATGATTGTACAAGAGAGGTTCCTGGTTACAAAAAGTTCCCATCATTCATACCCTAGTCAAGACACCGGCTGCAATCTCTGAATTTCTCAGTACGCTTCAGAAATCTCAGGGTTCCAGCAATTCACTGGCTCGCTCCGGTGTCAACTCCGGTAAGCTGGGTAGGCTCAAAGGAGCCACATCGTCTAAAAGCGTGGGGATGACAAAGACCAGCACATGATCAAACACTTGTTGATCATCTCTCAGTCCAAAGAGCGGGCCCAGCAATGGTAGATCCTGAAACAAAGGGACGCCCTGCGTGCTATTAGAGCTTTGCTGGCGAATCATTCCTCCCATCAAAATGGGTTGACCATTAGAGACCATCAAGGAACTTCTGCCTTTCTGACTGTTGATCTGGGGAATGCCATCAATCGCATTGTCCTGCAGCGGCGTGCTTGTTTCGGCATAAATGCTGACCTGCACCTGACCCTCCTGAACAGGGTCTAGAGGTTCAATCCAACGTGGAGTGACCCTTAGCGTTACACCAGTCTGAATCTGCTGTAGTTTTGCGTCCGTATCACTTACCAAACGCACACTCAGCAATGAGCCACTGCTCATCTCTGCCTCAAGACCATTCAGGGTAACCACGACAGGACGCGAGAGCACCCGGCCTTCTCCCTGCTCTTGCAGCATACGCAGCATCGCGTCAATGCGGACACCACGACTGGTATCAAAAGGACCCGCTGTCCAGCTCAGACCAAAGTCTGGGCCTTCCAGAGCGCGTACCCCCTCAGTAGAAACGCCAGTGCCCCGCCAGCGTAGCCCCAATTCCCGAGAAATCTTCTCTGTGGTTTCAAAAATATGTGCTTCGATACGAATCAAAGGGCTCGGCTGATCCCACAACACAAGCAGTTCTTCCACCAGTTGTAGCTGTGCTTCGGTTCCTCGAATCAGTAAGGCATTGTTCTGACGATCTGGCAAGATCAACGGTTGGGGTTGAGTCTCTGAAAAATCAGGAACTTGCTGGAAAAACTCTCGCAGTTGGTCTTCTGTGCTGGGTAACGTAATTTGTTGTTCTTCTGCTGTGATCGTCCGAGGACCCACAGACAGATAGCGCAATGTAAAACGCCTGAATTCCTGTTTCGGTCTCATCAGCATGTTGGGAACTGACACCTGCGGTACCAACGACTCTCCGGCCATTTGTTTTGCCGCAGCCTGCTCCAGTTTTTCAAGAGTAGCACTTAACAAGGCAATTCCTTCAGCAGGCCCTTCCATCCAGAGCGAAATTGGGCGCTGGCCCACCTCCCAGAACACATCGACTTCCTGCAAGACAGCTGGCCCAGAACGGAGACTCTCCAGCTGTTGCTTGAGAACATCGTCAGGAAGCCATTCCAGTACCATCGCTGCGGTGGTTGGTAGCTGTTCTGTGTCTGTAATTTCTTCTCTCACAACCACAGATTCTGTTGTACTGACACTCACATTTGGTCCTGTAGACTCTGCCTCCTCCACTTGCCAAGCCTGGTCAAATTGCTGTACCAACTGTTCAAGGCGCCTCAGTTCGCTGAGCCTGCCTTTCAGCAACAGCAATCGAGGGCTCGTGATGTCGACAGTTACTGAAGTGCGAGTGCTAGGAGGAAGTTGCTCTAAAAAGTCAGCTGCAGCATCGGCTGGAGCTAGGGTAAGAGGAATCGCTAGCAGATCTTCTGGCTCACGCGCCTGCCAATTGATCAGATGTGCATCCTCATCATAACTCCATTCAGCATCGTAGCGAGAAGCCAACTGTTCAAAGGCTTGAGCTACTGAATCAAATCGGAGATTTTCTGTAATCTTGAGGGTAGGCGGTAGAGATTCGGCATCATAGCGTAGGGGAACTTTTCCCCAATCTGCCAAGTCAACAAGGAGTTCTGACAGTGGAATGGGGCTCGAGATTTTTCTGCGGAAGGGACGTTCTCGCCAGACTTGACGGTCTGGTAGAATGAGCCACTCGCGTTGCTTCCGAATCGCGGTTAAGCCTTGCTCCCGCAGGAGCAGTTCAAATAGTAGTTCTGGGCGGACAGCTTCGCGACGACCATCGGTTAGTTTTTCAGGGATCTCATCATGAATTCGCAGTGGTGGTGGAGACTCGGCATACTCTTGAACCAACTGTTGGAGGGTTTCTTTCAAAGAAATTGAGCCTTCCAACACCAGTGGCTTCCCCTTGTACGGCTTCCAGCGGAGTTCCTGAGCAGTCAATAGGCTTGTATTCAGCAGAAAAAATAGTCCAACCAGCAGCTGAACAATATTTATAATCCGGCTCTTTCGTAGATGAATTCTGGAGAGCCAGTGCAGGTACATAGGCATCCTCCATTTAGCGTTTTTTGGAAGAAGGCAAGCGAACGCAGGTCACCACTAGTGTCAACCATCCAAGAATCAAGTTCACTCCACCAATTGGAGCCATAGCGGTCACACCACGTAAACCAGTTAAGCTGTAGGTAAAAAGACTTCCACAGAAAAGGAAACTACCCACTATGAAAAAGATTCCCACATACAAAAATCCTCGACGTTCCAAACGCTCCAAGAGCAAACCTGTGAAGAGCAAGCCTCCTGCGTGGTAGAAAAGATAGTTTGAGGCCAAGATAAAATTCGCGGTACCGTTGAACGCTTCTAACTGGTCACGCAGCATGTGAGATCCCATCGAACCACTCAGGACCGCAAGCACTCCAAACAATGCACCAGTGGCCAAGAGCCACTTGCTTGCTGGATGTTTCATCCTAGTCCTCCTTCACAAAATGGTTTTGCAATACTCTCAAGCCATCGTTGGCCTGCCTCTGCGGATGCTGGGGATAGTTGCTGAATTCTTCTCGTGTAGGTTCCTTCAGCATCTAACAACTCTCGGAGCAAACCCTCAGGTGCCAACTTTGGGGTAGAAGCATAGCTTTGTAACTGCTCTTTTCTTTGTGTCCAGCTCTGCAACCAAGCACGCTGATCTTTTAGCTTAGTTTCTGGCAAAACTTGCTCACTGTGTGATTGATTCTCCGCTACCAGTTCTGTCAATAGTTGCAGTTGTGCAATCCGTTCTTCCAGGTTGCGTTGAATGATGTACTGGCCTTGGCGATAGAGGCTCTCTTGAAAAGCATCTCTCGCCATCTGAACACGAACTTGATCGTACCAATGAAAAAGAGCGACCAATTCGCCAAAGAATTGCAGTTGAGTTGACACAATCCAACGTAAATTCGGGAAACAACGAGGATCATAGTTCTTGTGTCCAGACAAATGAGCGTTACCCAGATTCAGGCCCGAAGCTAACTGTCCAGAAAGACGCGCTCCTGCTGCGGAAAAGGTTCCAAACTCTGCTAACAGAGGACCCAATAAACTACAATTTCCTCCAATAAAAAGACGCTCTGAACGCAGGAAAACACCTTCACAGACGTTTCCTAATAAGGAGGCCGTTGCCTTGTCCCCTCGAATGGTAAAGTTGAAATGGATTGTCCCACTACCAACCTCACTGAATTGACCTGGTGGATCACCAGTTCCCCCAGCGAGCAGGGCATCACAGAAGTTGATGTTGCTCCCCAGCGTCACCCACGGCATCAGCAGGGTCATCTTAGTGTCAGTATGTTGGCCTGAACAAGCACCTTCTTCGTAGAGGCTTCCCTTGCGAACTCGAAATCCCACACCTGTGGTGGGAGGTGCTCCAGAGTGTTCTCTTCCAAGAAAAACAGCCTCTTCTGCGACACCCATGCCGAGGATCGTTTGTGGCCCAACCCAGCTTTGCCTCAAAGAAACCGGTCCTTGAGCACCAACGATTGCACCTGGACCAACCACACTGTCTTCTAAGACGACATAGCCTCCAGGGCCAATCTCAGCTCCTGCCAGTATTCGAGTGGACTGACCCTGCAAGCGAGTACCTGGGTGTAGGACAGCCCCGGTCTCTAGTTGCTGAAGATTCACATCACGACGGATCGCAGTCTGTTCCGGCAACAGAATCCGAATTCCCCGTTGTGCTAGCTGTTCAAGTTCCTGTGAACTATAAAAAGCACTCATTACCTTGTTTGGCCTGCATCCCAGAATTACGAAAAAGCCTATCTTCCTGCCTCAAGCGGATACTGAAGTTGGAAAGTCAATCAACGCTGATAATGCACACCGCGGAGTTCAACCAATCCGGTCTTCAGTTCGTAGCGCAGATCTGCACCATCGACATCGCTACCCTGCCAGGTCATTTGTACGGCTCCCGGCATCTGTAGTATTTCTGTCTGCAAATCGTATATAGCCCGCTCTGCCTGCAAATATAGTTTGCCATCACGTTCTACCTCGACCTCACCACGAATTTCCACCAACTGCTGCCGCCAGTCGATCAAAGCTTCGTTGGCACGTACTAGCGTATCTGTGAATGGTAGCGTTTCAGGACTAGGATGCAGGCGCAATCGAGGTTGCTCCACATTCATGATCGAACTATCCTCAGCCATCAAAGCTCGAAGGCCTGTCAAGGTCCAACGTTTGAAGTCTTTTTGATAATCCTGCAAAGTAATCTGCTCCAACTGCAGCACCTGACTCTCCGGCAAGGGCAGCAGTGGTAGCGATTCAGAGGTGGAGTTGGAGAGAGCAAAATACAAGGCAAGAGGGCCCAGCAGTAGTAATAGCAAGGACTCTTGCCAGTGGGCCAGTAGTAGGGCTCGGACACGTGATCCGGTCATTGGAACTCAGCGTAAGCCTTTCAGAAACGCAACTGTAAACCAGCCTGCCAGGACTGGCCATCTTCTGAAGGAGCCGCCCAGAAAGCCAAGGGATCGGTAGGTTGTTCGTTCTGTACTTGAGTCTGGGTATCGGTTGGTGGCCCAAAATTTGGCTTTGGCAGCACTGGCATCAGATTTTGGTTAAAACTGAAGCCATTGATGACCAGATAGAGGCCAAGACCATAGCCCATCAACCCCCCGATGGTCATACTTCCCGAAATCGATTCTCGAAATGCGGCTCCAGAGAGAAAGTGATAGGATACTCCGATCGCAGCTCCCCAGAGAGAACCATAGAGAGTGTTCCAGAAGACCGACTGCATCACGGGGCCACGGCCACCATTTGCTCCATCCAAAAAGTTTTCAATGCCAGGACCTTCTTGAGCCTGCTGAGCCCAGGCAACTGGCTGGGACAGGCAGGCAAGTAGCAAAAAGATTGCGATCACTCGGGTGCACTTGCTCATGGGAGGCCTCCTTAAAACTTCCAAGTCATGGGAATGGTCAGGCCAGTGTGGGCAACCGGGCTGGGCAATTGATCTCTCTTCGATTGTCCCAGCAGATCTTCAAGACCACTGGGTAGTGAATTGGTACGAGGCTCCACCAACGCATTCTGTAGTATGTAAAAACCGAACATGGAACCGAGCAGCGTACCGACAATTAGTCCATCTACTGTAGTATCGCGCAGTGTCACATCTGGATTAAGTGGGTCCATGAACCAGACAAGAACGCCCAGTCCAACACCGGCCACTGTACCAGCCAACGTATAGCCCAGTTCCTGTTGCATCAGCAGTGGACCTGTTTCCTGAGCCTGGATTTTTGGGGTTCCAAGGCTGAAGATCAATAGCAGCACCGCCGGCCAAAAACGTCGCATAAGCGTATCCATGTTCTCAATATTCTTCAAAAGGCTGGAGTTTTCCAGCAGAACCCGGTTGTGTCTGGTGCAGAGAGTGAATGGGTTTTGCATCCATTTCAAGGCAACATCTTCCAAACCCTGCTGTTCAGGAATCCGGCATGCGTTCACACCTTTCCATTTGGCTTTGCCTGCTGCTGCTTACGTTCAACACCTGGTCAGTAATGGCCCAGCAAGACCCATTTGGTGAATTTCGATCTGCCGACGAAGAGGCATTTTTCGATGATCCCTATCAGGATACGGCCAACGATCCGCTATTACAGCAGGATTTTGAGCTGGAGCCAACCATGGAAGATCCTCTTGCAACCGAGCCCGTTCCAGAAGGTGATCCTTTTGAAGAGCCTGTCCAACAAGATGAGCAGTATCTTGATGAGAGTGCCTTCTCTGACGACTCCGAAAGTGCTTTGCGCTTTGACTTGCTGGCACAGCGGCAAATTGCTGAAAGTGAGCGTCGCAATCTCGTTGGCAACGTTGCCTATGGCGCTGGAACAGGCCTGATGCTTGGGGGCTGGTTCACTTTTCTGCGCCCAGGAACCAGTCGTGAGCAGTTTCGTACGATTGGTACCAGCACCGTGGTCGGTGGCTTGATTGGAGCTCTGATTGGCTCTCGCTCTGTCTGGAATCCTGCGGCACCGCGGCCACAAGGAGTTCAAAATGAGCTGCCTGTCGGGCCTGTTGCCTTGGTCGATCCCACCGGATTTCGCCTAGCCTACACGTGGACCTTCTAAGCAACACGTGCGCCAGAAACCAGCTCATTTGCGCTGTAGCAAACGCAGCACTTCACGGAAACGGGCATTGAGTGTATCGAGGATCGCACCAATGCCAATGCTACCAAAACAGAGGAGCATACAACCCACCGCTAGAATCGCTGTTGGCACCTTGTTCACATAGCCATCCACCGCATAGTCAACAATCACTTCTCCACCCGCAATCAGACCGATCAGGCCAAAAAATAAAGCCAATACCCCAAAAAACAAGATCGGCTTGTAGGATCTGGCAATACTGGCGATCTGATACAACACCCGAAAGCCATCTCGAAAAGTATTCAGCTTGGAGAACGAACCTTCTGGGCGCTCTCGGTAAGGTACTGTTACTTCCTGAATTGTATAACCATAATCCAGCACTCGAATCGTCATTTCTGTTTCCACTTCAAAGCCACTGGCCAATACCGGTAGATTCTGCACCAGTTCCCGACTGAAACCCCGGTAACCAGACATGATGTCTTCGAGATTACTGTTAAAGATCCAGTTGACCAAACTACGAACCAAATTATTGCCAAAGACATGGAGTGGACGGAAAGATTCTTCTTCATACTCATTCAAGCGAGTAGCCACGGTCATGTCGGCTTCTCCATCCAGTAGCGGCTGCAGTAAAGCCTGCACATGTGCTGCAGAATATGTGTCGTCTCCATCCACCATCACATAGTAATCTGCTTCAACCTTACGGAACATTGAGGCGATTACGTAGCCCTTTCCGCGCTTACGCTCTGGAATAACGACGGCCCCTTCCGCCTCAGCAAGCTCAGCTGTACGATCCGTACTATTGTTGTCGAAGACGTAGATGGTCGCTCCCGGCAATTCCTTGCGAAAATCCTGAACCACCTTGCTGATCGTTACTTCTTCGTTAAGACAAGGAATCAGGACTGCGATTCGGGCAGCAGTCAGACTGGCGGACATTCTATCTCTCCATGGGGGATTTCAGGGACGGTACTTGCGCTTGAGGCGCTCCAATTCATCATGAACATCCGTTTCTGCTGTTTGACGACGAGGCTGCTGGCGATTCGTACGCTGATAACGCTTAAGACGTTCCAATTCGGCTTCGATATCTGCCCGTGGATCATCATGGGCCTGAGTTTTTTCTTCTTTGGGTCTGCGGGTTTCCTCACCCGACCGAGATTGCTCTGTGCCTGAAGTAGAATGAGTAGAGGAGTTCTCTTCATGCCAGGCTTCCATCACTTCGCGATAGACCCGACGAGCCCAATCTAGCAGGAGTTCCAAGGGATCGGTTCGCTGAACACCAAATTGTTTGAGCAATCCTTCCACATCTTTCAGCAAATCTTCCAGCGACGTTTCAGCAAAATCCGTGAAATCCTCCCTTGGGCGCTCATAGGATCGCTTCCGAGTCTGCGAAGAACTTGTGTTTGTGGAGGCTTTTTGGTGTGTTTGGGAGCGTTTTGCCTGCTGAGTGGTTCTCCGCCACTGTAAGTCATAGGCTTGACGTTTTGCTGAATGACTCAGGGTCTCGTAGGCTTGGGTCAGTTGCACAAAGCGGCGTTGTGCTTCCCGCTGGTCTGCCTCGGATTTGTGTTGCTGCAAATCTGGATGGTATTGCTTTGCGAGCCTTCGGAATGCCTTGCGAACCTCCTCGGTTGAAGCTGTCGGTGCCACCTGCAACAATTCGTAGTAATCAATCATTTGTGTCTTTCCTGCACTGGGGAACGATGGAACGGATCCTGTACTTTGACCTGGAAACGAAGCGCGCAGCCGAGGAAGTTGGCGGCTGGAACAATATTGAAGACATGGGAATGTCTGTCGGAGTGATCTGGGACAGCTTCGATGAACAACACCATGTCTACTTAGACTATCAAGCACCACAACTATTGGAACACTGCCGCAAGGCTGATTTGATCGTGGGCTTTAACCACGTGGAATTCGACTACCGCGTCTTGGCCGGTGAATGTGCAGGCCAGCAGGAACAGCGGACAAGACTACGGACGGAACTAGCTGGCTTGCCCAACCTGGATATGCTGACTGAGTTGAAGAAATTACTCGGGCACCGCCTAAAATTGGAATCACTCGCCCGACCCACACTGGGAGCCGGTAAATCAGCTGACGGATTGCAGGCACTCCAGTGGTATCGTGAAGACAAGTTAGATAAAATCATCGAATATTGTAAGGTCGATGTCGAGGTAACTCGTGATCTTCATCTCTACGCCTTGGAGCACGGTGAGTTGCTCTATGACTCACGGAGTGGAATCAAAACCGTATCTGTTACCTGGGGACAGCAGGCTCCCAAACGAGAGGTACAGCAGATGTCCTTGTTCTAAAAATTAGGGAAGCAGTTGATAGCAAGAATTCTGATGGCTAGTGCCTTGGCAATGCTGCTCTGGCCTCAATCGCTGCTCTCCCTCAAACAAGAACAACTCTTCGACTATTCCCCCACATATCACCTACCCAAACCAGATCCTTCTGGGAATTTTGGTTCACCCGTGCGTCCTTCTCGACCACTTTCCCTGGAGCACTTTCGGCAACCTTCCGCCTACGCTCCTGAACGCTTGTTAAGCTTGGCTCGTCAGTCGAGTTCCTTCACTCCGATATTACGACTAGATCAACCAACGACACCTGCTGTTGAACGCTTTACGAACTACTTGCTTCTTCAGGAATCCCTAGCACGCTGGCACTATCATTGGGGAACCCAAGCTCTGCCAGGGCAACGAAGCCAGACCCAGTTACACCACTATTTTTTGAGTAGTTACTGGTTTCAAGAAAATCTACAGAGATTCCTAGCTCAGTCAGAATATGGATTCCCAGAGCTGGCACTAGTTCGGACGCTGAGTGCGATCCAAGCCAGTGCTTTCTTTCTGGAGGTATCTTACCCAACCATCTTCTGTTTGTTCTTCAAAGAATCTCGATTGGACTACAAGGCCGTCAGCGCCAGTGGAGCAAGGGGTCTTGGTCAATTGACAGGCATCGCCATCAAGCAGATTGAATTACTGCGTGAAGACACTGAGGAGCAAACTCGGCTGAACGCTGCATTACATCATTTGCAGCAACGCTATGCCGATCCCACATGGCAGGGGGTTCTCAAAGAGTTAGGATACCAGGAAAAACTACCACAAAATCTCA